>NZ_JAGLEJ010000016.1 GCF_023145115.1 Algiphilus sp. | reverse complement strand
CACGACATCGGCAAGAACATCGTCGGTGTCGTCCTCCAGTGCAACAACTTCGAGGTCATCGACCTCGGCGTCATGGTGCCTGCGCAGAAGATCCTCGACGCCGCCAAGGAGCACGACGCCGACATCATCGGCCTGTCCGGCCTGATCACGCCCAGCCTCGACGAGATGGTGCATTTCGCCAAGGAGATGGAGCGCCAGGGTCTCGACATCCCGCTGCTGGTCGGTGGCGCCACCACCTCGCGCGCGCACACCGCGGTCAAGATCGAGCCCAGCTACAAGGGCCCGGTGGTGTGGGTCAAGGACGCCTCGCGCTCGGTGCCCACCGTCGCCAAGCTGCTCGACAACGATGCCCGCGACGCGATGATCGATGAGCTCAAGGCGGACTACGCCAAGCTCCGCGAGCGCCACGCCGGCAAGAACAAGCAGGAGAAGCTGCTGCCCATCGACAAGGCGCGCGCCAACCGCAGCGTGCCGGACTGGGAAGGCTACGAGCCGGCCGTGCCGAAGCTGATCAGCGAAGCCGGCGACTCGCCCGAGTACGTGAAGGTCTTCAAGGACTACCCGCTGGCCGAGCTGCGCGACTGCATCGACTGGGGCCCCTTCTTCAACGCCTGGGAGATCAAGGGCCGCTTCCCCGACGTGCTCAACAACCCGGCATCGGGCGAGACCGCGCGCAAGCTCTACGACGAGGCCAACGCGATGCTCGACCAGATCATCGAGGAGAAGTGGCTTACCGCCAACGGCGTCATCGGCCTCTTCCCGGCCAACCAGGTCGAGCACGACGACATCGCCGTCTACAGCGACGAGTCGCGCAGCAGCGAGCGACTGCGCCTGCGCTGCCTGCGCCAGCAGAGCGAGCATCGCGAGGGCGTACCCAACCGGAGCCTCTCCGACTACGTCGCGCCGTCGGAAACCGGCCTCAAGGATTACGTCGGCGCCTTCGCCGTCACCACGGGCATCGGCAGCAGCGAGAAGGCCGAGGAATTCAAGAAGGCCAACGACGACTACAACGCCATCCTGCTCGAATCCCTCGCGGATCGTCTCGCCGAGGCCTTCGCCGAGCGCATGCACGAGCGCGTGCGCAAGGAGTTCTGGGGCTACGACCCGGACGAGGCGCTCGACAACGACGCGCTGATCCAGGAGAAGTACCGGGGCATCCGCCCGGCCCCGGGCTATCCGGCCTGCCCGGAGCACACCGAGAAGCAGGCGATCTGGGAGCTGCTCGACGTCGAGAACAACACCGGCATGCAGCTCACCGAGTCGATGGCCATGTGGCCAGGCGCCGCCGTGTCCGGGCTCTACTTCGCGCACCCCGAGTCGCGCTACTTCGTCGTCGGCCGCATCAACCGCGACCAGGTCGCCGACTACGCCAAGCGCAAGGGCTGGGAGCAGAGCGAAGCCGAGCGCTGGCTCGCCCCCAACCTCGCCTACGAGCCGGAGGACTGAGCCGCGACCGAAGCGCCAGTGGCGCTTCGCAGCGCGGCGAAGGCGGGGGCCAGGACGGCCCCCGCGCGTCACTTGGCGAGGCAGGAGCCGAGCGTAGTGACAGCCCGACCGAAGCGCCAGTGGCGCTTCGCAGCGCGGCGAAGGCGGAGGCCAGGACGGCCCCCGCGCGTCACTTGGCGAGGCAGGAATCGAGCCTGGTGAGAGCGGCCGGGTGGCGCGACGTAACGCGTGCCGGCAGATACGCGTGCGCGCCACGGCAGTGAAATGCCCGAAACTGCCACGCGTCACTCAGCGCGGCGCGGTTCGGCCGGAACATGCCCATGCACCCGCACGCCCGCACGCCCGTGCGCTGGTGCCACCGCCCGGCGCCTGTCGGGCACCTGATCCCGCGCACGCATCACACCTGGGTGTGATGACCACGCCGCCGGCGTCCGACTACGCTTGCGCCATCCACGGGAACGTGCGGCGAGCCAGGGCATGACGCGGCAGCGAGCGGCTCACGGGCCGGGCGCAACCGTGATCTTCGGCACATATTCGTTCATATCCGCTGCGATTCCCCCCGAATCGAGGTTGTTCGGGACTTACTGACGTGGAAGACTGAAGCCATGACGTGCTCAGCCAGCCATGAGCCGCAGCGGGTCGGTGGCGGTCGCCACCACCGCACCGCCGAAAGGGATCGGCGGTGATGACCTGTCCGTGCGCGGCGCGACGCCTCTTCGAGGGAGTCGTTCGTGCCCCGGCACCGGACGTTCCCGGTTGCGGCACCGAAGCCGCGACCTTCCGTGCGATCGGTCGATCGCAGCACTCCCCAGGGGAAAACAACAATGAAGACTTCAAGAGGCGTACTGATCGCGCTGCTGTCGAGCAGCGCGTTGCTTGCCGCGTGCGGCGGCGGCGGTGGCGGCGGCGGGTCCGGCACCATCGATCCGGGCGCCGAGCCCGACGCGGTGATGGAGACGATCCTCATCAAGGTGGGCGATCGCGACGCCAGCCTGCTCGACGGCGATCCGCCGGCCCCGACCAGCACCGGCAACGATCCGGTGCTGCAGGCGGCGACCCGGCAGGTCGGGGTTCCGTCGGGCGGCAGCGCCTCGCTGAGTCTGAATTTCGAGACCGGCTCGGCGCTGTCGGCTATCTTCGCCAAGGTGGTTGGTTCCGACCGCTACGCCGAGGTCCTGCTGGGCTCGGAGACCCAGTCGCGCAGTGGCACCAAGGCGCTGGAGACGGTCGTGCTGGACATCGACATACCGTCAAACATCGGCGCGGGCGAGTTCTGCGTCGCCATCAGCGGTCGTGATGCCGAGAACCTCGTCTCCAATGTCGATACCGTCTGCTTCGATGTCGACAATGCGGTCATCGATGCGCTGCAGGGCACATGGGACTTCGCGTGCGATGCAGCCGACGACGGTAGCGAATCCTTCGAGGGCTCCTGGACCTTCGATGGCACCGATGTCACCGTGACCGAATCGGTCTGGCTGAACGGGTCCTGCCTCGGCTCGCCTGAAGACAGCTACAGCGAGCAGCTCACCGTGGCCGTGGGCGAGCAGGTCCAGGCCGCGGATGGCGAGCCGGCCAGCGAGATCGACATCCGCAACCTGACCGAGGGCGGGTTCTTCTACTCGCTCGTTCGCGTCGAGGGCGATACCTTCCAGCTGGCGCGTTCCCCCGTCGGCTCAGGAGAAACTACGGAAACACGCGCGACCTCCTTCGAGCTCAACCGGACGTTCACCAGAGCGCCCGAGTCGGTCAGCTCGGCAGCGGCCTGCTTCAATCCGGTCCTGTGGCAGGAAGGCACGGAAGTGGTTCAGACGGTGCGCTACGAGGGCCGCAACGACGGTGAGTTCGGTGGCACGCCGGGCGAGCTCGAGTTCGTTGAGGAATACACCGAAACGGTGATCACCGACGGGGAGGTCACCTTCGACGGGCGCACGGCGATTCGGCTCCGTTCTCCCAGCACGGTGGACGGTGGGCAAGGTGAGCCTGTCGACGAGCTCACCTTCTTTCAGGTCGATTTCACGCGCCCCTCGTTTGCCTTGCTCGGCGACGAGATCAGAGACCCGTCGACCGGTGAACTGCTCGAGACCGAGACCCTCAATCCTGCCGCGCTCCTCGCCCCCTTCGATCTCGCCGAGGGCGAGAGCGTGACGCAGACCATCGTGATCGAAGAAAGCGATATCGAGGACAACGAGAGTGGCACGGTGCGCGCGACCACGACCTATATCGGTCGTGAGACGATCCAGATCGACGGAAGGAGCATCGAGACCTGCCGTTTCGATACCAACCTTGTCTACATCGTCGAAGAGGAGGAGGACGAGCCCTTAGTGACCCACTACTCGGTTGAATCGGGTCTGGAAGTGCTGTTCTACGAGCTCGACCCCGACAACGGCGTGCGCACCGACCAGGTCGAGGTACTCAGCGCCACCATCAACGGCGTGACCGTCGACGACTGATCGCGTCCCGCCCCTTTCCGGCCCGTCGGGCCGGATCATGCACAACGGGCCCGCTTTGGCGGGCCCGTTTCCGTTCGCGCGCCGCTCAGCACCCTGGACGTAGAATCGGGGACATGGCCGAGTCCCCCGACAAGCCGCTGCGCCTGCTGACCTACAACATCCAGGTCGGCCTGCACACGCGCGACTACGGCCACATGGTCAGCGGCGCGTGGCGCCATGTCTGGCCGTCGCGCTCGCAGAGCGGCAATCTGGAGCGCATCGCCGAGCTGCTGTCCGAGTACGATTTCGTCGCCATCCAGGAGGCCGATGCGGGCAGTCTGCGCACGCGCGACTGCAACCAGATCGAGTTCCTCGCCGAGCGCGCCGGCTTCAACCATTGCGGCTACATCGTCACGCGGGACCTGCAGCCGGTCGCGCGGCACTGCCACGGCTGGATGGCGCGCGTGGCGCCGGTGTCGCAGGAATCCCACAGCCTGGCATCGCGCATTCCCGGCCGGGCGGCCCTGCGTCTGCGCTTCGACGACGCGCTGTCGGATCTCACGCTGCTGTCGGCGCATCTGTCGCTGGGCGGCAGGGACCGCCGCCGCCAGCTCGAGCAGCTGTCGGATCTCGCGGGCGACGACCGCCGGGTGGTGCTGATGGGCGATCTCAACAGCGGGGCCGATTTCCTGCGCGACCATCCGGCGCTCCGCGCCCGGGGCTTCCGGCCGGCGCACGACGCGCCCAAGACCTACCCGAGCTGGCGGCCGCGGCGGGCGCTCGATCAGGTGCTGGTGACGCCGGATCTGGAACTGCTCTCGGTGTCGGCGCTGCCGCTGCAGCTCTCCGATCACGCGCCGCTCGCCATCGATCTGCGCGTGCCCGATTCGTGACGGTGCCTCTGGAACCGGCGCAGCTGTTCTCGGCGCTGGGCGTGCTCGCCGCGGCGGGCTATCCGCTGGCCGCTTTCTGGGCCGGCGGACACGCGCTGCTGAATGCGCGCGATCCGCGCGCGGCCTGGGGCTGGATCGCGGTCTGCCTGCTGTTCCCGCTGGCGGGCGCGCTGCTGTACTACCTCTTCGGCATCAACCGCGTGCGCCGCCGGGCGCGGATGCTGCTCGACGTCCCGGACGGGCCGGCGGCCGGCGAGGCGCTGGCGCATCTGCCGCCCATCCCGGACAGTCTCCAGGCGCTGGCGCGGACCGGTGACACGCTGACCGGGCGGCCGGCCCTGGACGGCAATCACGTGCAGCCGCTGTTCGACGGCGACGCGGCGTACCCGGCCATGCTCGCGGCCATCGACAATGCGCGCGAGACGATCTGGCTGGCGAGCTACATCTTCCGCAACGATCGCACCGGCCGCCAGTTCATGCGCGCGCTGGAGCGCGCCGTCAAGCGCGGCGTCGAGGTGCGCGTCATGATCGACGGCATCGGCGCCTACTACGGTCTGACCTTCCCGATCTTCTGGCTGCGCCGGCGCGGCATCAAGGCGGTGCGCTTCCTGCCGCCGAAGCTGTTTCCGCCCATGCTGCACATCAATCTGCGCAACCACCGAAAGCTGCTGGTGGTGGACGGACGCACCGCCTTCACCGGCGGCATCAACATCGCCGAGTACCACCGGGTCAGCGAGGCCAGCGTTCGCCACCCGGTGGTCGACGTGCACTTCCGCGTGACCGGGCCGGTGGTGTCCCAGCTGGCCCGGGCCTTCGCGGAGGACTGGCGCATGGCCGCCTGGGAGCAGCTGTCGCTGCCACCACCACCCGCGCCCGAGCCCGATGGCGCCATCGCCCGTCTCATCACCGACGGGCCCGACGACGATCTCGACAAGCTTGCCTTCATGCTGCTCGCGGCCGTGGGTGTGGCGCGCCGGCGCGTGCGCATCATGACACCCTACTTCCTGCCCTCCCCGGTGCTCACCGCGGCCCTGGAATCGGCTGCGCTGCGCGGGGTCGAGGTGATCATCGTGCTGCCAGAGAAGAGCAACCTGCGCTTCGTCGACTGGGCCACGCGCAACATGCTGTCGCCGCTACTCGTCTCCGGTGTCCGCGTGCTGCTGCAGCCGCCGCCGTTCGCGCACAGCAAGCTCTTCGTCGTCGACGACGACTACGTGCAGGTGGGCACCGCCAACATCGATCCGCGCAGCCTGCGCCTCAATTTCGAACTGGCGGTCGAATGCTACGACGAGCGGCTGGCATCCATCATCAACGGCCGCTTCGATGCCATCGAGCGCCGAAGCCGCCCGGTGGAGCACGAGGCGCTGCAGCGGCGTCGCCTTCCGGCGCGGCTGCGCGACGCCTTCTTCTGGCTGTTCTCGTCCTACCTCTAGCCGGCGGTGTTGCGCGGGCGCTCCACCACCGGAGCGCCCGCGCAGATGCGGGTCAGAGCAGGTCGAAGCGGTCCGCGTTCATGACCTTGTTCCACGCCGCGGCGAAGTCGCGCACGAACTTCTCCTGCGCGTCATCCTGGCCGTAGACCTCGGAGATGGCGCGCAGCTGCGAGTTCGAGCCCAGCACCAGGTCGACCCTTGTGCCGGTCCACTTCACCTGGTCGGTGGCGCGGTCGCGCAGCTCGAAGAGCTCCTCGTCCTCGGAGGTGGGCACCCACTTCAGGTCCATGTCGAGCAGATGGACGAAGAAGTCGTTGCTCAGCGTTCCGGGTCGCTCCGTGAACACGCCATGCGAGGAGCCGTCGGCGTTGGTGCCAAGCATGCGCATGCCGCCGACCAGCACGGTCATCTCGGGCGCGGTGAGCTTCAGCAGCTGGGCGCGATCGAGAAGCTGCTCTTCGGCCGGCACCGTGAAGCGTGCCTTGCGGTAGTTGCGGAAACCGTCCGCCTGCGGCTCGAGCGGAGCGAATGAATCGGCATCGGTCCACTCCGCCGAGGCATCGGTACGCCCCGGATGGAACGGGATCTCGATGCTGTGCCCGGCCTCGGCGGCAGCACTTTCGACCGCGGCGTTGCCGCCCAGCACGATGAGGTCGGCCAGCGAGACGCGCTTGTTGCCGGACTGCCCATCGTTGAAATCCTTCTGGATCCCCTCGAGGGTCTTCAGGATCGTGGCGAGCTGCTCGGGCCGATTGACCGCCCAGTTCTTCTGCGGCGCCAGCCGGATGCGCGCGCCATTGGCGCCGCCACGCTTGTCGGAGTCGCGATAGGTCGAGGCCGCGCCCCAGGCGGTGGACACCAGGTCGCCGACCGAAAGGCCGGAGGCGAGGATCTTCTGCTTGAGATCCGCGATGTCGCTCGTGTCGATGAGCTCGTGGTCCACCGCCGGCACCGGGTCCTGCCAGATCAGGTCCTCCTTCGGCACGTCCGGTCCGAGGTAGCGCTCCCTGGGCCCCATGTCGCGGTGGAGGAGCTTGAACCAGGCGCGCGCGAAGGCGTCCGCGAAGGCGTCCGGATTGTCGTGGAAGTGCCGCGAGATCTTCTCGTAGGCCGGGTCGAAGCGCAGCGACAGGTCGGTGGTGAGCATGGTCGGCTTGCGCTTCTTGCTCGGGTCGTGGGCGTAGGGGATGTCGGCCTCGGCATCCTTGGCCACCCACTGATAGGCCCCGGCGGGGCTCTTCTCGAGCTCCCATTCGTAGCGGAACAGACGATCGAAGAACTGCTGGCTCCACTCGGTGGGCTTGCTGGTCCAGGTGACCTCGGGCCCGCCGCCGATGGCGTCGTCACCGGCGCCCGAGCCGAAGCTGCTCTTCCAGCCCAGGCCCTGCTCGGTGATGCCGGCGGCTTCGGGCGCGGGGCCGACATGCGCGGTATCGCCGGCGCCGTGGGTCTTGCCGAAGGTATGGCCGCCGGCGATGAGCGCCACGGTTTCCTCGTCGTTCATCGCCATGCGGCTGAAGGTCTCGCGGATGTCGTGCGCGGCCTTCACCGGGTCGGGCTCGCCCTCCGGCCCTTCCGGATTGACGTAGATCAGTCCCATGTGGGTCGCGCCCAGCGGGTTCTCGAGGTCGCGCTCCTCTGAGGTGATGCGCTTGCCGGAGCCGAGCCATTCGTCCTCGGCGCCCCAGTAGATGTCCTCCTCCGGTTCCCAGATGTCCTCGCGGCCGAAGCCGAAGCCGAAGGTCCTGAAGCCCATGTCCTCGAGCGCGACATTGCCGGCCAGAACGATGAGATCGGCCCACGACAGACTGTTGCCGTACTTCTTCTTGATCGGCCACAGCAGGCGGCGTGCCTTGTCGACGTTGACGTTGTCCGGCCAGCTGTTGGTAGGCGCGAAGCGCTGCGCGCCGGTGCCGCCGCCGCCACGGCCATCGCCGATGCGGTAGGTGCCGGCGGCGTGCCAGGACATGCGGATGAACAGCGGCCCGTAGTGGCCGAAATCGGCCGGCCACCAGTCCTGGGATTCGCGCATCAGGTTCTTGAGATCCTTCTTGAGCGCTTCGACGTCAAGCTTCTTGAAGGCTTCCGCATAGTCGAAATCCGCGTCGAGCGGATCCGGCAGCGGACCGTGCTGGTGCAGAATCGAAAGATTGAGCTGGTTGGGCCACCAGTCCTGGGAGCCCTTGCCCCTTACCAGGCTCGTGCGGGCGCCGTGCATGACGGGGCACTTGCCGGCACCGTCGTTCGGTTGCGTGTTGCCTTCCATGATCGCCTCCTGCCTTGTCTCGTTCGGGTATGCGCAGTGCGCAGCTTCAGCGAACGGGACCGTGGCGGGTAGCGATCATGGTGAAGGTCCATGACGGCCGCGCGTCCCGAGTCGGGTCGGCTGCGCTCGACGCATCATCCCCCGGGACGATGCCGGAAGCCAGTAACCTCTCGCACTGTCGACGATAGCGGATGGCAATCGGCTTCCCGCAGGAGCCGAGCGCCGCCGCCGCGCCGCGTCAGGACTGCGCGAAGCGCTCGAAGCCGGTGCCGAGCGTGGACGCGCCGCCCAGCGACCAGCCGCCGTCGACCGGAATGATCGCGCCGGTGACATAGGCGGCCATCCCGCTGCCCAGCCACAGGCAGCAATCGGCGATCTCGCTGGACTGGCCGTAGCGCTTGAGCGGCACGCTCTCCATCACCGCCTGGCGCGCACCCTCGGTGGGTGCCAGGCGCTCCATGCCCTCGGTGTCGGCGATCGGGCCGGGCACCACCGAATTGACGCGCAGACCGTCACCGCCCCATTCCAGCGCACCCACGCGCGTCACCATGTCGACACCGGCTTTCGCCGAGCAGACGTGCATCTGCATGTTCATGGGCAGGAAGGCCTGCGGCGCCGAGATGTTGATCATCGATCCACCCGGCTTCTTCATCATCGGGTGTGCGGCACGCAGCACGTGATAGGTACCCAGCAGGTCGATCTCGACCACCGACTTGAAGGCGTTCGCCGACATGCCGGTGGCCTTCGCCGGGAAATTGCCGGCGGCGCCCGAGACCAGCACGTCGATGGCGCCGAAGCGCTCGTGCGCATCCTTGAGCGCCTGCTCGACCGCGGGATAGTCGCGGACGTCGGCCACGAACCCGGCCGCCTCGGCGCCCAGTTCGCGCAGCGACGCCACGGCGGCGTCGACCTTCTCCTGGCGGCGCGACAGAACGCTCACGCGGGCGCCGGCGCGGGCGAAGGCTTGTGCGACGCCGAGATTGATGCCGCTGGTGCCGCCTGCGACGAATACCGTGCGGTCGGTGTAGTCGAACGCCATACCGGGTCTCCTTGATTGCCGTGAGTAACGAAAGTTGCCTATTGTGGCAGTCCGCGTGCAGCGCGCCAGGCGAGGCGCGCCCACTCGGTGAGCGCATCCGGATCATCGATGATGCCCCCAGGCGGCTGCCGATAGGACAAGGCCACGGTGCGCCCCCCGCGGGCGTAGGTGAAAGCCGGTGCGGCGATATCGTCGAATGGCTTGCGCACCGCGTCGGCGCATTTCAGGTAAAGGGTCTGGTCGAATACCAGCCCGAACATGCGCCCCTCCCGGAACAGCCCGACACCGCCGAACATGCGTCGCGCCGATACCGGCGCCCAGTCGGCGAGCTGGTCGACCACCAGGTTCGCAAGCGCGAGATCCGCGCTCACAGCCCCTGCAGGGCCAGCCAGATGCAGCCGACGCCGCCGATCAGCAGCGCCAGGAAGCTGAGCGCGGCGCCGGCCATCCGCCCGGGCGGGAAATGCCTGGCGAAGGCCAGTGCGTAGCCATGTCCCAGGCGGCCGACCAGCAGCGCGATGCCGAAGGCATGCAGCAACAGGTCCGGCGTGCCGCCGTTCTCCAGCAGCGCCAGCAGGATGAGCAGCAGCGGCACGTATTCGGCGAAGTTGGCATGGGCGCGGATGCGGCGGTTCAGCGCCGGATCGCCGCCGTCGCCGAGGCTGACTCCGGCCGAGCCGCGCCGCTGCACGACGCGGACCGACAGGACAAGAAAGAGCAGTGCCAGCAGGCCGGCATAGAGGGTGGTAACGGGGAGCGGCATGGCTGAACTCCTTGCAGGCGGCGGAAAGGGGGGCGGTCAGCGTTCGGACTCGGATGCCGGCACGATATCGACGACGAGCGCGCGCACAGCTGTGTCGCTGCGGTTCTCCCACCAGTGGGTGACGCCGCTGCGCTCGAAGGCCACTGCGCCCGGTCCGCGCGTGATCGGCTCGGCGGCATCGTTGCGGTGCTCGACGATGCTGCCTTCGAGGATGTACGCCACGCCGGGTCGCTGCTGGTGACGGTGGACGGCGACCACGCCGCCGGGCGCGATGCGCAGCTCGCGCGCGCGCAGCACGCGATCGCTGTCGTCGGGAATCTCGCCGGCCAGCGAGACACTGCCCAGCTTGTCGACGCCCTCGATGCCGCGCGATTCCTGCGGCCCGTCGGCGCGCAGCTCGCGGGCGCGTTCGCGCTCGGTCTCGGGCGTGACGCCATGCTCGTCGCTGTCGTGGGCCAGCGCGGAGCCGGCTCCCAGTAGCAGTATCGGAATCACGATGCGTCGCCCGTTCATCGGAACCTCCGTGGTCAATTGCGCATCAGCACGGCCGCGATGCGTGCCTGCAGGACGCGTGGCGTGAAGCGCACGAAGAACACCATCAGCTGGTTGAGCAGGCCGGTTACCACACTGCTGCGGCCCCGCAGCATGGCGCGGATGCCGATCGCTGCGACCCTGGCGCTGCGCATCATGGTGGCGCGATGGAACCCGTTCAGGCGCTGCCCCGACACCGCCAGGAACTCGGTGGCCGCCACGCCCGGCGACACCACCGTGCAGCTCACGCCGGTGCCGCGCAGCTCGGCGTTGAGCGCCTCGCCGAAATGCAGCACGTAGGACTTGGCGGCCGAGTAGGCGGCGTAGCTCGGCGACGGCTGATAGCCGCCGATCGAGGCGACCTGCAGAATGCGCCCCCAGCCGCGCGTGCGCATGTCCTGCGCGAACAGCTTGGTGAGGTGGGTCAGCGCGACGATGTCGACCTGCAGCATGCGCCGCGTGTCCGGCCAGGCAATGTCCAGCTCGTTGCCGTAGAGGCCGAAGCCGGCGTTGTTGATCAGGATGTCGATCCGGTGCTGCGCCGCCAGGGTCTGGTAGAGCATCTCCGGCGTGTGCGGGTCGGCCAGGTCGGCCGCGACCACCGTGGTTCGAACATCGAAGGCGGCGCGCAGCTTCTCCGCCACTTCGTTCAGGCGGTCCTCCCGCCGCGCCACCAGGACGAGGTCGGCACCGCGGCGGGCCAGCTCGCGGGCGAAGTCGATGCCCAGCCCGCTCGATGCGCCGGTGATCAGTGCGGTGCGTCCGCCGAGATCGGCTTCCTGCATGATTCGTCTCTCCTCCCGCGCCGATGATGGCGCAGTCGCGGTGCGCGCGCATCCGCGGCGCCACGGTTATCCTCCCCGTCGATCCAAGCGGAGACCCTGAATGTCGAGCATCCGTGTCTGGGCCGCCGGGCAGGCCGGTGGCGCGCTGGCCCCGACGACCTTCGATCCCGGCCCGCTGCCGGACGACGGCGTCGAGATCGCCGTCGAGCACTGCGGGCTGTGCCACTCCGATCTGTCCATGCTGGACAACGAATGGGGGCGCAGCCAGTACCCCTTCGTTCCGGGACACGAGGTCGTCGGCCGGGTGGCCGCGCTGGGGCGCGACACTCACGGGCTCGCGGTCGGTCAGCGCGTGGGGCTCGGGTGGCTGTCGGGCTGCTGCCTCCACTGCGGGAGTTGCACGCAGGGCGATCATCATCTCTGCCGCACGGTGGAGGAGACCATCGTCGGTCGCCACGGCGGTTTCGCCGAGTCGGTGCGCGCCCACTGGCGCTGGGTGACGCCGCTCCCCGACGGCGTGGCGGGCAGCGAGGCCGGTCCGCTGTTCTGCGGCGGCATCACCGTGTTCTCGCCCCTGGTCGAGCTCGGTATCCGGCCCACCGACCGCGTCGGCGTCGTCGGCATCGGCGGGCTCGGTCATCTCGCCGTGCAGTTCGCGCGCGCCTGGGGCTGCGAGGTCACCGCCTTCACCTCCACCGAGGCCAAGGCCGACGAGGCGCGCGCCATGGGGGCGCACGAGGTCATCGCGTCGTATGACGACGCCGCGCTCAAGCGCGCCGCGGGCCGCTTCGACCTGATCATCGTCACGGTCAACGCCACGCTGCCGTGGAAGCGCTACGTCGCGGCGCTCGCGCCGCGCGGCCGTCTGCACTTCGTGGGCGCCGTGCTGGAACCGGTGCCGGTGACCGCCTTCTCGCTGATCGGCGGGCAGCGCAGCATCTCGGGTTCGCCGACCGGCAGCCCGGCGACCATCGCGACCATGCTCGACTTCTGCGCCCGCCACGATATCGTCGCGCAGACCGAGCATTTCCCGGTCGACCGGGTCAACGACGCGATCCAGCACCTGCGCGACGGCAAGGCGCGCTACCGCGTGGTGGTCGATATCGGATCCGCGGCGTGAGCGCGGATCATGTCCTCGCCGTCGACGGCGATACCGTCACGCCGTCGGTACACGCAGCCGGGCCTTGGCGCGAGGATGCGCAGCACGGCGGCGCTCCCGCCGCGCTGATGGCGTCGCTCGCCGAGGACGCCATGGCCGGCATCGAGGGCGAATGGCAACTGCGCCGACTGAGCCTGGAGCTGCCCAGGCCGGTGCCGATGGCGCCGCTGCGCATCGAGCGCGCCGTCGATGGCGGCCGCTCGGTGCAGCGCGTGCGACTGCGGCTGCGCGACGCGCAAGACCGCGTGGCGGCCGAGGCGCTGGTACTGATGCAGCGCGCCGGCGACCCCGACGGGCTGCCCGCCTTCGGCGCACCCGATGCGGCGCCCGAAGTCCCGGAACCGGAGCAGTGCCACGAGCGGGTCCGTTTCGCCGGCATGCCCGATCGGGCGGCCTTCCACGCCACCGGCATGGAGATCCGGCTCGCCGGCGGCAGCGACGCCCGTCCGGGCCCGGCCACGGCGTGGTTCCGGCCGGCCATGCCGCTGATCGCCGGGCGCGCGGACAGCGCCGTGGTTCGCGTGTGCGCGTCGGCCGATTTCTGCAACGGGCTGAGCTGGGAGACGCCCTTCGACCGCTTCGTCTTCGCCAACAGCGATCTCACCGTCCTGCTCAATCGGCCGCCGACCGGCGAATGGACCGGCAGCGCCGCGCGTACCCGCATCGAGCCCGGCGGTTTCGGCCTCAGCAGCGCCACCCTCTTCGACCGCGACGGCGTGGTCGGGTACGCCTTCCAGAACCTGCTGGTCTTTCCGCGCGCCTGACGGCGCCGCTCAATCGGCGAGAAAGGCGGCGATGGCGCCGACGGCTTCGCGGGCGCGCGGCAGTGTGCTGGCGTGCATGTGGAACTCGTGCCACATCCCGTCGAAGACGGTCAGCGTCACCGGTACCCCGGTCTCGCGCATGGCGGCGTCGAGTGCGACCGCGTCGTCGTGCAGGATCTCCTCGCTGCCGACATGGATCAGCGTCCGGGGCAGGCCGCGCTGGTTGCCGAACAGCGGCGACCAGCGCGCATCCTCGGGCTCGCCCTGGCCGGCGACATAGACCCGCACGTTCTCGTCGGCCCAGGCGCCGCGCAGCATCGGGTCGCGCTCGGCGCGCTCGGCATGGCTGGGCTGGCTGTTGCTGAGATCGATCCAGGGCGAGATCAGTACCAGCGCGTCGGGTTGCGGCCCGCCGTCGTCGCGCAGGCGCTGGGCGGCACACAGCGCCATGCCGCCACCGGCGGAGTCACCGGCCAGCGCGTAGCTGCCGTAGCGCTGCGCCGCCGCCCTGCAGACCGCGAGCGCGTCGTCGAGGCCGGCCGGCCAGGGATGCTCCGGCGCCAGCCGATAGTCGGGCACGATCACGCGGGCCGTCGCCGCGCGGGCCAGATGGCTGGTGATGGCGCGCTGGGTGGCGGGCGAGCCGATGACGTAACCGCCGCCGTGCACGTAGACCACCGTCCGCACCACCTCCGCGCGCGGCGTGATCACCTCGCAGTCGACGCCGTCGAGCACGATCCGCTCGTAGTCGACGCCGCGCGCGGGTGGATTGACCACGCTGAGCGCGTTCGCCCAGCGGCGCTGGAAGCCGTAGCCCATCGGCGGGCCGATGAAGGGCTTGAAGAAGCCGCGCAGTGCCAGCTTGGTGATCGCCTCGCGCATCGATGTCCCCCTAGCAGTCTGTCCGCGGATTATGCCGCAGCCGTCGCGCGGCTCAGTCGGCCGACTGCTCCAGCTGCTGCGCTGGCGGTGCCGGTGGCTCGTCCTGGCGCTGGCGCGGCCAGGCCTTGAGCACGGCGGCCACCACCGTCGCCAGCGGTATGGCGAAGAACACGCCCCAGAAGCCGTAGACCGTGCCGAAGAACAGGACTGCGACGATGATCGCGATCGGGTGCAGGTCGTTGGTCTCGGAGAAGATCACCGGCACCAGCACGTTGCCGTCCAGCATCTGGATCACGCCGTAGGCCACGAGTACCCAGATGAAGTCGGGTCCGATGCCGAACTGGGTATAGGCCACCGCCGCCACCGGCAGCGTCACCAGCGTGGCGCCGACATAGGGCACCAGCACCGAGACCCCGGTGATGAGACCGAGCAATGCCGCGTAGTTCAGGCCCAGCGTCACGAACACGACGTAGGTCACCGCCCAGACGATGGCGATCTCCATCACCTTGCCGCGCACGTAGTTGGCGATCTGCTGGTCGATGTCCGTCCAGACGTGGTTGAGCAGCGAGATGTCGGCGGGCAGGAAGCCGCGCAGCCACCCCATGATGCTGCGCTTGTCCTTCAGCAGGAAGAGCACCATCAGCGGTACCAGCACGCCGTAGACCACGGCCAGCGTGATGCCGGCACCGACCATGTAGCTGCGCGCCAGGATCTCGTCGCTGATCCGCGACACGTTGATGTTGAGGCCGTCGGCGAACTCGCGCAGCTGATCGGCCGAGAAGATGTTGGGGTATTCCGCCGGCAGCGTCATCATCCAGTCGCGCAGGGCCCGGATCGCGGTGGGCACTTCGGTGATGAGCTGCGTGATCTGGCGGGTGAGCAGCGGCAGCAGCGTGAACAGGCCGGCCAGCGCCAGCGTCATGAAGGCCGTCCACACCAGTGTCGAGGCGGCCCAGCGCGGCATGATGCGTTCCAGCCTGCCGGTGGGCCCCTCCAGCAGATAGGCCAGCACCACCGCCGCGAACACCGGCATGAAGGTGCTCGGGAAGAAGGTCACCAGCACCCAGAACAGCAGCAGCACCAGCAGCAGGCTCACCACCTGCGGGTTGGAGAACTGTCGCTGGAACCAGTCGCGGATCGGCTTCATGGGCGTCGGGCATAAAGAAGGGCCGGACGGCTGCGCCGCCCGGCCCTGCAAGGGTGCCACGGATCCGTGAACGCGGCCTTACGGGCCGCGCCGGACCGGTCCGCCTCAGGCCTTCCGGAAGTGGAAGATGCCCCAGGCGAGATGGCCGTTGTTGCCACCGTTGACCCAGTGGCCCAGGCCGGTCTTCATGCGCTCGATGTACTCGTCGCTGACCTTGCCCTTGAGCTCCGGCGCCAGACGCGTGAGCTCGGCGCGCACGCGGCCGTAGTGGCGCGGCAGCTGATGGCTGTGGTCCTCGAAGCCGAGGTCCTCGAGACCCAGCTTCTTCGCGGTCTCCACGTAGAAGCCCGGCGTGCCGAGGCTGGGCAGGTGAATGCGCGCGAGGATCGGCTCGAGCACGCCCTCGGGGCAGTCGTCGGCCGCCATCGGGTCGGTCATGACGAACTCGCCGCCCGGCTTCAGCACGCGCGCCACCTCGGCCAGCACGGTCTCGCGCTCGGCACTGTGCAGGATGGCGTCCTGCGACCAGACGACGTCGAAGCTGTTGTCGGGGTAGTCGAGCTTCTCGAACGCGGCATCGACGACGTCGATGAGCTGATCGAGCCCCTGCTCCCTGTTCATCTCGCGGTCGCGGTCGTTCTCGACCTCGCTCAGGTTGAGCGCCACGCAGTGGCAGCCGACGGTGCGCGCCAGATGCCGCATGGAACCACCGTAGCCGGCGCCGACGTCGAGCACCTTGCTGTCCCTGGACAGGTTGGTGAGCCGCTCGACCATGCGCTCGACCGTGCGGTGACTGGCGTCGCGGATGGGCTCCTGATCGTCCTTGTAAAGGCCGACGTGGATGTCCTCTCCGCCCCAGACGTGGAAGTAGAAGTTGTCCGCGTCCTCACTGTTGTAGTAGTCGCGGGCAGTGTTGATCGCGGCGTCGTCGTACTTCGCCATCAGGACTCGTCCCCGGAGTGATAGTCCTTGTGGGCGACGTGGATGTAGAAGTCCGGCTCGTCCTCGCGGTGGGTCTCCTGGAAGTCGCCGTAGGTGTCGATCTTCTGGAAGCCGACCTCGTGCATGAGCTTGCGCGTGTAGTCCTTGCGCAGCGGGAACATGTTGAGGTGGTACTGCGAGCCGTCCGGGAAGCTGTAGCAGAAGCGCGCCAGACCCTCGTCGACGTGCTCGGGCTCGGCCGAGACCTGATCGCCGCAGTAGTAGTACTTGTGCTTCGACGAGAAGCCCTTGTCGACGATGCGGTCGTAGTTGCGCTGATCGAGGATCAGGATGCCGTCGTGCCGCAGCGCGGCGTAGAACTCGGCCAGCGCCTTGCGGCGATCACGCTCGTCGAAGAGGTGCGTGAAGGAGTTGCCGAGCACGATGATGGCGTCGAACTTGCCGTGCACGTCGCGGTTGAGCCAGCGCCAGTCCGCCTGGACGGTGCGCAGGATCATGCCGTACTTGCGGCCGTTGTCGAAGGCGATCGACAGCATCTCGGGCGCGCCGTCAGCGCTCACCACGTCGAAGCCCTCGCGCATGAGGCGCACCGAGTGGAAGCCGGTGCCGCAGGCGGCGTCCAGAATCTTGTGCTTGCCGTGCTGCTTCAGCAGATCGATGAAGAAGCGGCCTTCGGAGTCGGCGCGACTGTCCCAGTCGATCAGGTCATCCCACTTTTCGGCGAAGGACTTGGTGTACTCCGCGGTGAAATGGTCCGAGTCGCGGACCGCGATCGGGTCGGACCCGAAGTGTTGCTCGTTCGCAGATTTCATGATGTGTTCCTGTGGCGGTGCATGGACAACAACGAAACGCGGCCGGACTCCTGGATCCAGCAAGCACATTTCGCCATCAGGGCGTGGCCACCATCGACAACGCGCACATGAAGCGCGCCGGAAGCGACCATGAAGCCCTAACACCTTAACGCGATTGGCGCCGGAATAAAACTCGGCGGCGGTGCGGGTTGCACCCGAGTTGTGCACCGCGGTATTCTTACATCAATCGATGTAACTGTTACGGAGCACCGCATGGCTTTCGACGCAAGCCGCGCCACTGCGCGGCCCACCCGGGTCGACGTCCTCATCGTCGGCACCGGATTCGCCGGTCTCGGCATGGCGATCCGCCTCAAGGAGCGCGGTCGCGACGACTTCGTCGTGCTGGAGCGCGACGACGGCGTCGCGGGCACCTGGCGCGCCAATCACTACCCGGGCTGCGCCTGCGACGTGCAGTCGCACCTGTACTCCTTCTCGTTCGAGCCCAACCCCGAGTGGACGCGCGCCTTCGCGCCGCAGCCGGAGATCCGGCGCTATCTCGAGCACTGCGCCGAGAAGTACGCGCTCATGCCCCACATCCGCTTCGGGCACGAGGTGAACGGCATGGAGTGGGACGCCGGCGCCCAGCGCTGGGACGTCCGCACCGCCAACGGCGCGCGCTTCTCGGCGCGCGTCGTGGTCTCGGGCATGGGCGGATTGAGCAATCCGGCGATTCCGGATATCCCCGGCACCGGAGACTTCGCCGGTCCGACCTTCCATTCGGCGACCTGGAACCACGACATCGACCTCGCGGGCAAGCGCGTAGCGGTGATCGGCACGGGCGCCAGCGCCATCCAGTTTGTGCCGCAAATTGCGCCCAAAGTCGCGCAACTGGACCTGTACCAGCGGTCACCTGCCTGGATCATGCCGAAACCGGATCGGCCGATCACGGCCCTCGAGCGGGCGCTGTACCGACGCTTCCCGGCGCTGCAGCGCATTGCGCGCACGGCACTCTATGCGCGCCTCGAGTCGCGCGCGGTCGCCTTCGTGCTGGAGCCGCGCCTGCTGCGCATGGTGCGCGCCATCGCCAAGACCTATCTGCGCCTGCAGGTGCGCGATCCCGAGCTGCGCGCCAAGCTCACGCCCGACTACGAGATCGGCTGCAAGCGCGTGCTGATCAGCGACGACTACTATCCGGCGCTCACCCGTGACAACGTCGACGTGGTGACCGACGGCATCACGCGCATCACCGAGAAGGGCGTGGTAACGGCCGACGGCACCGAGCGGCCGGCCGACGTCATCATCTACGGCACCGGCTTCCGGGCCCAGGACCCGATCCCGCCGCGCACCATCATCGGTCGCGACGGGCGCGACATCACCGAGGGCTGGGACGAGAGCGGTCCGCAGGCGTACTACGGAACGGCCATGGCCGGCTTCCCGAACCTGTTCTTCATCGTGGGCCCGAATACTGGCCTCGGTCACAACTCGATGGTGTTCATGATCGAGACCCAGATCGGCTACATCATCGACTGTCTCGAGCGCATGGAGCGCAACGGTCTCGCCGCGATCGAGCCGCGCGCCGATGCCCAGGCCCGCTTCAACGCCTGGATCGACGAGACCCACGCCAGGGGCACGGCCTGGTCCACCGGGTGCACCAGCTGGTACATCCATCAGCCCAGCGGGCGCAACACCACGCTGTGGCCCGGCTTTACCTTCGCCTATCGCCACGCCATGCGCCGCATGCGCACCGGCGACTACCGCATGGTGCCGGCGAGCGCGGAAGCGAAGGAGACCGCATCGTGAGTCGACCGGGCAGACGCTACGCCGGGCGCGTGGCCGCCATCACCGGTGCCGGCAGCGGCATCGGCCGTGCGCTGGCCCATCGCCTGGCGGGGCACGGGTGTCATCTGGCGCTCTCCGACGTCAACGGCGAGGCGCTGGCGACGGTTGCCGGCGCGCTGGCCGAAAGCGGCGTGCGCGTCACCACGGCGCTGGTCGATGTCGCCGACAGGCAGCAGGTGGCGAGCTGGGCCGAGGCGGTCGCGGCCGAGCACGGCGCGGTGCACTTCATCTTCAACAATGCCGGCGTCGCGCTGGGCAGCCCCATCGACGGCATGTCCGACGACGACCTGCGCTGGCTGATGGACATCAACTTCTGGGGCGTGGTCCACGGCACGCAGGCCTTCCTGCCGCACCTCAAGGCCGGCGGGGACGGCCACGTGGTCAACATCTCCAGCATCTTCGGCCTCATCGGCGTGCCCTCGCAGGGTGCCTACAACGCGGCCAAGTTCGCGGTGCGCGGCTACACCGAGGCGCTGCGCCAGGAGCTCGACATGGCCGACTGCGGCGTCAGCGCCACCACCGTGCATCCGGGCGGCATCAAGACCAACATCGCGCAGGCGGCGCGCTTCGCCGACAACATGGACGGCATTGCGCCCGACGGCGCCGAGGCCGGCAAGAAGCGCTTCGAGCGTCTCTTCATCACCACCCCGGAGTCGGCCGCCGACACCATCCTGCGCGGCGTCGCACGCAACGCCCGGCGCGTGCTGATCGGTCCGGACGCCTACGCCGTCGATGCCATGCAGCGGCTGCTGCCGACCGGCTACCAGCGGCTCGTCGGCAGCGCCACGCGGCGCCTGATGCAGCGCGGCTGAGGCCGCTCAGCGCGAGCGTCGGCCGGAGCCGCTCTTCTTGGCGGCCCCCGAGCTGCGCTTGCGCGCGGTGGTCTTCCCGGCGCCGGAGCGCTTGGCCGCCGCCTTTTTCCTTGCCGGCGCCGGCGCCGGCTCGGGCGCCGTGCCGGCGGCTTCCGTGGCGGATGCCGGCGTCGCCGTCTGCTTGCTGTCGTGCAGATGGTCGAGCACGTAGGCGAGCCGATCCCCGAGGTGGCGCGTGGCGGCCTTCTCCATGGCGCGCGCCACCTCGGCGAGCACCGCGACCTCCACCAGCGGGCGCAGCCGCCAGATGGTCTCGCCCAGCGCCGGAACCTCCTCGGACGGTGGCAGGCCCGGACCGAAGCGGTCGAAGATGTGCTGCTCCACCAGCAGCACCATCTCGTCCGCGGCCACCTCGACGTTCTCGCGCAGCTTGCCGACCACGTCCAGCATCTGGTCGAGCGGAATCCCGACCTTCACCAGTTCGGCGCCGGCGCGCAGCATGCGCGGGCTGGGGGCGTAGAAGCGGGCGCCCTCCGGCCGCAGGATGCCGAGCTCGGTGGCCTTCATCAGCCACTTCGGCTCGAAGCGCCCGCCGAACATGCGGACCAGCTTGGGCAGCGAGAAGTAGCCGCCCGCCTCGTCGGTCCACGGGCTGGAGACGGCCGTCTCCAGGCCGAAGAGCTGGGCGATGTCGCGGCCGTTCTCCCAGGCCTCCATGAGCTCGCCGATGGAGGACAGCGTGTAGCCGCGGTTGACCATCTGCCCGATGATGCGCAGCCGCGAGAGATGCTCGGGTCCGTAGTAGCCGGTACGCCCGCGCCGCTCGGGCGGCGGGATCAATCCGCGGTCCTGATAGGCACGGACGTTGCGCACCGTCGTCTTGGCCGCGCGCGCGAGCTCGTCGATGGTGTATTCGCGTTCGCTGGCGGCGGAGGTCTCCCCGCCGCGGCCTTCTTCCGCTCGCTTGCGATCGGTCATCGCGCTGCCCCCGTACGTTCGCGCCACCGTGAAGCCCGGAGCGCTGAAACGATTCCACCGTGATCCGGAAAGCGACGAGTGTATGACAAAGGTCGCCTACCGGCGCGACGGTGCGCTCCGGCGGTACCGCGGACCGACGCCGTGCCGGATCAGCCGGCGCTGAGCTGCTTCGCCGCCCGCGCCCAGCCGCCTTTCCAGGCGGCGCGCAGCTGAGCGCCGACGAGCGCGCCGACACCGGGCAGCTTGCCGTCCGCCCAGATGCGGTAGTCGAGGCTGGTGCCGCCGCCCGCGGCATCGCCGAGCTCGATGCGCCCGAGGTGATTGCGGATCGGCCCGCGGGTGGCGATGTACTCGATGAGGGTGTCGGGCTCGTAGGTGATGATCACCTCCTCGAGCAGCGTCAGACCGCCGATGCGGATGGCGCGCTTCGAGCCGACGCCGTTGGGATCGTCGCCCGGCGCCGCCTCGGTGCGCCGGATCAGCGCGCCGGGCTGTGCCGCGAAGGGCGGGGCGAACAGCGTGCCGAAGCGGTCGTGATCGGCCAGGAAGGCGAACACGCGCGCCTTCGGTGCGGCCACGGTCTCGCGGAAATGGGCGCGCAGCGCGCCCAGGGTCTCGGGTCGTTGCATGATGGTCGCTCTCCTGTCAGGCCATGCGCGAGATGAAGCGCAGCGGCATGTGCCGCATGGCCGCGCCCAGCGGCACCCACGGCCAGGCCGGTACCGAGGCTTCGGCCGGCTCCTTCTCGATGGCGCGCGCCAGCGCGCGGCAGCCGGTCACGGTGTCGACCATGAACGGCGTCTTCTTGACCTTCTCGTTGATCTCCGAGCGGATGTAGCCCGGATAGATGGTGGTGACCTTGATGTCGGTACCGACGAGGTCCGCGCGCAGCCCCTCGGCCAGCGTGGCCAGGCCGGCCTTGCTGGCGGCGTAGGTGGTGAGGTTGCGCGGGAAGCCGCGGAACGCGCTGATCGAGGAGATCGGTACCAGGTGTCCCTGGCCGGCGGCCCGGAAGAGCTCCGTGGCCGCTTCCATCTGCGCCAGTGCCGAAACGAAGTTGGTGTACGCGGTCTGCTTGTTGGCGTAGAAGTAGCCGGTGCCGAGCGGCTGACCCTTGCCCATGCCGGCATTGACGATGACGCGGTCGAGTCCACCGAGGTCGCTGTCGAAGGCGCGGAAGGTCTCGAACACGGCGTCATGGTCGTCGACATCCAGCGGCCGGATGCTGACGCGGATGTCCGGATGATCGCGCAGCAGCTCATCGCGCAGCGTCTCGAGCCGGTCGGTGCGGCGCGCGCAGAGCGCGAGATTGCGGTTCATGCCGGCAAAGACGCGCGCCATCCCGGCGCCGAGGCCGGAGGACGCGCCGGTGATCAGGATGTTCCTGCGCATGCTGGGGTCTCCCTGGAAACGATGATCGGCGGCCGGGGCGGTCCGCTATCGATAGGTGATGAGCTCGCGGTGCTCGCCCTCGAAATGGGCGTGCTCGTTGAGCGTGCTGAGATAGACGCCGCGGTCGGAGAAGATGAGCTTGCTGACACTGGCATTGGCGATGGTCCAGTTCAGGCGCATGGTCTCGCGCGTGCCCAGCTTCATGAGATCGGCGGCGAGGCTGGTGATGACGCCGCCGGAGGTGAACACGAAGGCCGAGCGTCCGCGGCCGAGCCGGCCGCACAGCTCGTCGCTGGCGTTCTTGACCCGCGTGCAGAAGGCCGGCCAGGCCTCCACGTAGTCGTCGTCGTGGGCGCCGTCGATCCAGCGACCGACCGCCTTCGCGAACATGTCCTGGAAGGCGCGACGCGGCTTGAGCGTGCGCGCGAGGTCCGCGGTGAGCACGGCGTGATTGGCGTAGCGCGGTTCGTAGACGCGGATGATCTCGTCGTGATCGAACTCGTTCCAGCGCGTGTCGGTTTCCCATTCGGGCGGCAGGCCCATGGCTGCGAGCGCCTTTGCCGCGGTCTGCTGGTGGCGCAGCATGCCGCCGCACACGATGACGTCCGGATGCGGCAGGCGCAGCGAAAGCGCCTCGCCGAGCCGGCTCGCCTGTCGCATGCCGGTGTCGGAAAGCTGGTCGTAGTCGGCCTTGCCGAAGCTGGCCTGACCGTGACGGATGAGATAGACCGCGCCCATCAGCGGGCCCTCCGGATGATGCCGCGACACCGCCAGTACAGGTAGTGGATGACGACCCAGAGATTACGGAAAGCCGGGTTGCGCGTCTGCTTGTGGTGATAGCGGTAGTAGATCTGCTGCGCGATCACGGCCAGCCGGAACAGGCCGTAGACCTCGTAGAAGGCCCAGTTGTCGATGGTGCGACCGGTGCGCAGGCAGTAGTAGTCGACCACCTCGTCGCGCGTCAGCATGCCGGGCAGATGCGTGGGCTGGCGGCGCGTGGCGCGCGCCAGCGGGTCGTCGTCGGCCTGGATCCAGTAGGCGAGCGTCGTCCCCAGATCCATGAGCGGGCAGCCCAGCGTCGCCATCTCCCAGTCGAGCACCCCGAGCACGCGGGTCGGGTCCTCGGGGTCGAGCACGCAGTTGTCGAGGCGGAAATCGTTGTGGATGACGCAGGTGCCCGCGTCCTCCGGCATGTGCGCGGCCAGCCAGCGCGTCACATCGGTGAAGCGCGGCACGTTCCAGGTGCGGGCGCGCGCGTAGCGCTCGGTCCAGCCCTCGATCTGGCGGCGCACGTAGCCGGCGCCCTTGCCCAGATCGCGCAGGCCGGCGGCATCGACGTCCACCGCGTGCAGTGCCACCAGCTTGTCGATGACGGACAGGCAGAGCGCGCGGGTGGCCGCCTCGTCGAGATGCACGCCCCGCGGCATGCCGGCGCGCGGGATCAGCCCGCGCAGCCGCTCCATGACGTAGAACTCGCTGCCGATGACGGCGTCGTCGTCGCAGTAGGCGACCATCTCGGGTACGTAGGGAAACGCGGGCCTGAGCCGCGACTGCACCCGGAACTCGCGCCCCATGTCGTGCGCCGACGCGGCCTTGGTGCCCGCGGGCGGACGGCGAAGGATGAGGTCGTGGGAGCGGTACGCCAGTCGATAGGTCCAGTTGGATGCGCCGCCGCTGTACTGGGTGACCTCGGGCTCTCCCTGCAGACCGTCGACGCGTGCCCGCAGCCACTGGTCGACGGCCGCGATGTCCAATTCCTCCCCGTCGCGGACGTCGCCCGCGGTGTCGATAACCGTCTCGTTCATTGGTGAAGTCAGCTGGTGGGCGTCGGCACGCGCTCGCGCAGCAACGCCGCGAAGGCCTCGGGTGCCTCGAGGTCGGGGTAGTGCCCGACGGCGTCGAACCGGATGATCTCGGCGTGCGGGCAGTGATTCTGCACCGAGCCGGCATCGGTCCGCTGATGGGTGCGGTCGCGCGTGCCCCAGACCACGGTCACGGGCAGGTCGTCGGGCACGCGCAGCAGCGGATCGTCCTCGCGGGTCTCTACCATGCCCTGGACGAAGCTTGCGAAGCAGTAGCAGCCGCCGGATTCCAGGGCCGCCCGTGCCGGATCGGTGAAGGCGGCGTGCCGGGCGCGGTCGGCGACCGCGATGCGGTACCAGACCGGCGGGAACCGCCGCCGGCTGATGAAGTTGACGTACTGCCCGGCACCCGGGGTGCGCATGATGCGCTGCGTGACGCGCGCGAACCATGCCTTCATGTTGCGGCAGTCCGGTGTCTGCACCAGCAGCAGCCGGGCCAGTCGCCGGCGCTGCTGCTGACTGGCTGCGATCGCGTACAGGCCGTTGATCGACGCGCATGCCAGCGTGACATCGTGCAGGTCCAGCGTGTCGAGCAGCGCCCCGATGGTGGCGCAGCCGTCGGCGAGGCGGTGCCGGTCGCGCGCCCGCGGGACGCTGAAGCCGAAGCCCGGCATGTCGAAGATGATGACGCGGAATTCCCGGCGCAGCTCGTCGTAGAGGGCGTCGTAGTGGGCGATCACGCAGGGGCTGGCGACCGCGATCACCAGTGGCGGCAGCGTTCCGCCGCTGTCTCGCACGCACAGCGGACCCGCCGCCGTGGCGAGCAGGCGCTGCTCGGCCGGCCACGCGGCCGCCGCCCGCGCACGCTTGCCGGCGACCAGCCGGTAGGCCATTGCATCGAATGCCGGACCGATCATGTCGCTCGCGGTGTCTCTCCCGCCGCTTCGTCTCCCCGACGCCCATAGTGCCGTTGCGGGCGGGCCAGCGCCATCCCCGGGGGGCATCCGGACGCTCACGAGGCCGCCGGAAGGTCGCGCAGCAGCGCGGCGTAGCGTTCGGGCGCCTCGAGGTCGGGAAGATGCCCGGCGTCGTCGAAGGTCACCACCTCGAGGTGGGGGCAGTGCGTGCGCAGCGACTGCGGGTCGGTGCGGCGATGCGTCCGGTCGGCGCGGCCCCACACCAGGGTCACGGGCACCGAGGCCGGCACCTGCAGCAGGGCATCGTCGTCACCGGTGTTCAGCATGCCCTGCACGGCACCGGCGAGGCAGTAGCATCCGCCCTGCCGCAGGGTGCCGTCGGCGGTGGCCAGGAAGTCCGGTTGCCGGGCCTCGTCGGCCACCGCCATGCGCAGCCAGATGCGCGCCAGCCGGCGCCGGCTGAAGTAGTTGAGCAGCTGCCCGATCAGCGGTGTCTCGATCGGCGACGGGATGGTGCGCGCCGCCCATGCCTTCAGGGCGGTCACGTCGGGGGTCTGGCACAGCACCAGTCGCGCCACGCGCTCCGGCGCGAGCCGCGCCGCAGCCATTGCATAGAGGCCGTTGACGCAGGACAGCGCCAGCGTCGCCGGCGGCAGGTCCAGGGCCTCGAGCACCGCCGTCACCACGCGCCCGCCCTCGGCAAGACCGTGCCCGTAGTCCGGGTCCGGCTCACTGAAGCCGAAGCCGGGCAGATCGAACACCACCACCCGGTAGTCGTCGCGCAGCAGCGCCACCAGCGTGTCGTAGTGCTCCACCGTGCACGGCCCGTCCGGCGCGAACACCACCGGGGGGCGGTCGCCCCCGGTGTCGCGCACGCGCACCGGCCCGGCCGCGGTGTCGATCCACCGCATCCCGTCCGGCCACCGCCGCGCGGCACGTCGGCGGCGACCGGCGAGTCCGCGGTAGAGCCAGGCGTCGGTGCGCGCGCCGATCAACGCCTGCCGCCGGCCTGCGCGTACCTGGCGAGCTCGACGCGCGCGATCATGCCCCGGTGCACCGCGTCCGGGCCGTCGACGATGCGCAGCACGCGCGCCTGGGCGTACATCATCGCCAGCGGGACATCGTTGGAGACACCGGCACCGCCGTGGATCTGGATGGCCTCGTCGATGACCTGCTGCAGGACGCCGGGCGCCACCACCTTGATCGCCGAGATCTCGGTGAGCGCGGCCAGCGCGCCCACCTGGTCGATCTTCCACGCCGCGTACAGCGTGAGCAGGCGCGCCTGGTCGATGCCGGCGCGCAGATCGGCGACGCGTTCCCGGTTGCCGCCGAGGTTGATCAGCGACTTGCCGAAGGCCTCGCGCGACAGGCCGCGCCGGATCATGAGCTCGAGCGCGCGCTCGGCCGCGCCCAGTGCGCGCATGCAGTGATGGATGCGGCCCGGGCCGAGCCGGCCCTGGGCGATCTCGAAGCCCTTCCCGGGCCCCTTGATGAAGGCCGACTTGGGCAGGCGGACGTTGTCGAAGACCACTTCGCCGTGGCCGAAGGGCTCGTCGTACTCGCCGAAGACCGGCAGCATGCGCTCCACCCGCACGCCGGGAGTGTCCATCGGCACCAGCACCATGCTGTGGCGGTGGTGACGGTCGGCCTCCGGGTCGGTCAGGCCCATGAAGATGAGCACCCGGCAGTTGGGATGCCCGATGCCGGACGACCACCACTTGCGGCCGTTGAGCACCACTTCGTCGCCGTCGACGACGGCGGTGGCCGCCATGTTGGTGGCGTCGGAGGAGGCCACCTCGGGCTCGGTCATGCAGAAGGCCGAGCGGATCTCGCCGGAGAGCAGGCGCGGCAGCCAGGTCGCCTTCTGCTCCTCGCTGCCGAAGTGGTAGAGCACCTCCATGTTGCCGGTGTCGGGCGCGTTGCAGTTGAACACCTCGGGCGCGATCAGGCTCCTGCCCATGGCCTCGCAGAGCGGCGCGTAGTCGACGTTGCTGAGACCGGCGCCGAGCTCGGGGTCGGGCAGGAAGAGGTTCCAGAGGCCGGCTTCACGGGCTTCGGCCTTGAGGCGCTCGATCTCGGGATTGACCGACCACCGCTGCCAGTCGCCGCCGCGGCCGGCTTCCAGCATCTCGCGCACGTGCGCCTCCTCCACCGGCGTGACGCGCTCGCGGATGAAGGTCTCGATGCGCTTGAGGTAGTCGCGGGTGCGGTCGCTGTGGGCGAAATCCATGACGGTGTCTCCTCGGGTACGGATGGCCACGGTAGCGCCGGCATGCGCATTAATCCAATGGCGGTTGTGTATGCACATTCATGCAGCTCGTGCATGATGAGGCGTGCGCTTCGACCTCAACCTGTTCCGCGTCTTCGACGCCATCTACGCCAGCGGAAGCCTGACGCGGGCCGCCGAGGCACTGCACCTCACGCAGCCCGCGGTCAGCCATGCGCTGGCGCGGCTGCGCGATCGCTTCGACGATCCCCTGTTCCGTCGCGAGGGCCGCGGCATGGTGCCGACGCCGCGCGCGCATGCGCTGGCCGGCGATGTGCGGCGCGCGCTGGAGCTCCTCGACGCCGGCATCCGCAGCGCCGGCCATTTCGACCCGGCCAGCGTCCAGCGGCGCTTCGTGGTCGGCCTGCGCGAGGCGGTCGAGACCACCACGCTGCCGCCGCTGCTTGCCGGCCTGCGCGGCGAGGCGCCGGGCGTGGTGCTGGAGTCGGTGCACTTCGCGCGCGAGACGGTGGCGCGCGACCTGGCGCGCGGCCATCTGGACCTGGTCCTCGACATTCCGCTGCCGCTGGCGCCGGAGATCCGGCGCGAGGCGCTGTTCGACGACGCGCTGTGCATCGCCATGCGCGCCGATCATCCCCTCGCCGCCCGGCCCCTCTCCCGCGAGCACTGGCTGGCAGCCGCCCACGTCGTGGCGTCCGGCAGGCCCTCGGGCCTGTCGCTGGAGGACGATGCGCTGCGACGCGCCGGCCTGCACCGGCACGTCGCGCTGCGCTGCCAGAGCTATCAGTCGGGCTGCGCGGCGGTGGCCGCAAGCGATCTGCTGCTGGCGCTGCCGCGTCGCGTGGCCGAGGAACAGGCCGCCGTGTTCCCGCTCCATCTGGCGCCGGCGCCGCTGCGCCTGCCGTCGTTCCGCGTGCAGCTTTACTGGCATCATGCGGCTCACGACGACGCCGGCAATCGATGGCTCCGCGAGCGCATCCGCGCCGTGATCCGCAGTGCGAGCGTCGCCAGCGAGGAAGGGGACCGAGCATGAATCCGCTGCGCCGCAACCGCGTGCACATCCGCCGCAATCTGGAACTGATCACCGACCGCAATCCGGCCGAGATGGCACCCGAGCGCCTCGGGCTGGCGCCGGACGCCACGCAGACCATCCACAGCGCCTTCGTCGACCTCTACCGCACCGGCCTGCACCCGGGACTGCAGCTGTGCATCCGGCGGCGCGGCGAGATCCTGTACGACCGCGCCATCGGATACGCCTCCGGTGTCGCCGGCGACGACCCGCTGCACGGCGCGCGCCGCGAGATGCGCCGCAACACGCCGGTCTGCCTGTTCTCCGCCTCCAAGGCGATCACCGCCATGCTGGTGCACAAGTGCGCCGAGGACGGTCTCATCGATCTCGATGCCACCGTCACCGACACCATTCCGGAGTACGGCCAGCGCGGCAAGCAGCACACCACCGTGCGGCACCTGCTCGCCCACCAGGCCGGCATTCCCCGCATACCGCTGCCGCGCCCCGACCCCAGCCTGCTCTGGGACTGGGATCGCGCCATCGCGACCCTGTGCGCGGCCAAGCCGCTGCACGGCGCCGGCGAGCAGCAGGCCTATCACGCCATCACCGCCGGCTTCATCCTGGGCGAGCTCGTGCAGCGCGCCAGCGGCATGCCCCTCAACGACTATCTGGCGCGCCACTTCGCCGAGCCGCTGGGGATGGCGAACTTCACCTACGGCATGCCGCGCGAACGGCAGCACGAGGCGGCCCGCAACGCCTGCACCGGCGGTCCGCTGCCGCTGCCGCTCCGCGTGCTGGCCCGGCGCGTGCTGGGCGCCGACTTCGATCGCGTGCCGGCGATCGCCAACAGCCCCGAGTTCATGTCGGCGGTGATCCCGGCCGGCAATCTCTACGCCACCGCGGAGGAAGCCACCCGCTTCTTCGAGATGCTGCGCGTGGGTGGCGTCTACAAGGGCCGGCGCCTGCTCGCGCCGGAGTCCATCGCGCGCGCGGTGGCGCCGGTCAGCGGCATCCGGCTGGATCGCTCGCTGATGCTGCCGGTGCGCTTCTCGATGGGCATGTTCCTCGGCGAGAGCCCGTTCGGTCTCTACGGCCCGCACAGCCGGGAGGCGTACGGCCATCTCGGCTTCATGAACATCGTCTGCTGGGCCGACCCGAGCCGCGAGATCGCCGGCGCCCTGATCAATACCGGCAAGACGCTGGCGCCGACCGCGCTGATGCGCTTCCTCCAGCTGATGAACACCATCGGGCGCACCATTCCACGCGACGCACCGGACGCTGCCAGGCTGGACCGCGCCGCCTGAGCGCGGCGCACCGACGGCGCAGGAGATCGCCATGAGTCCGTCCACGCTGCTCTACGACACCCACGGCGCCATCGCCAGCATCACCCTCAACCGCCCCGATCGGCTCAACACCATCGTGCCGCCGATGCCGGACGAGTTCGAGGCCGCGATCAACGAGGCGGTGCACGACGATGCGATCAGGGTCATCGTCCTGCGCGGGGCCGGCCGTGCTTTCTGCGCCGGCTACGACTTCGGCGGCGGCTTCGAGCACTGGGATCGCTACATCACCACCGACGGACGCTGGGATCCGGGCAAGGATTTCGCCTTCGCCACCGCCCCGCAGCTGGCGCCCACGCAGAAGTTCATGAGCATGTGGCGCTCCCCCAAGCCGGTGATCGCCCAGGTGCACGGCTGGTGCGTCGGCGGCGGCAGCGACACGGCGCTGTGCGCCGATCTCGTCATCGCCTCCGAGGACGCGCGCATCGGCACGCCCTACGCGCGCATGTGGGGGGCCTATCTGTCCGGCATGTGGCTGTACCGCCTGGGGCTGACCCGCGCCAAGGAATACGCCCTGACCGGCAAGCCGCTCTCCGGCCGGGAGGCCGCCGACATCGGCCTGATCAACCGCGCCGTGCCCTTTGCCGCCCTCGAGGATGCCGTCCACGCGCAGGCGCAGCAGCTGGCATCCATTCCCGCCTCCCAGCTCGCGGCCATGAAGCTGGTGGTCAATCAGGCCTACGAGAACATGGGGCTGGCCGGTACCCAGACGCTGGGGCCGATCCTCGACGGCCTCATGCGCAACACGCCGGATGCGCATGCCTTCATCGACCGTGCCGGCGGCGACGGGGTGCGCGCGGCCGTGGCGCAGCGCGACGGCCCCTTCGGCGACTACACCCAGGCCCCGCCGGAGCAGCAGCCGGATCCGGAGAACGTCGTGCCGCCCCGGCCCGACTGGGCGTGAGCCGGACGCACGCGCTGGTGCTGCGCTCGCGGCTCGACGCGGGGCGCAACGCGGTCTGGCAGTGGATCACCGGGTTCGACGGCATCACCCGCGAGCTCATGCCGCTGATGCGGATGACCGTGCCGCGCGGCATCCGCCGCCTGGACGATGTGCAGGTGGTACCCGGCGAGCGCCTGTTCCGCAGCGTGATCCTCCTCGGCGGCGTGGTGCCGGTGGACTACTCCGACCTCACGCTGATCGCGCTCACGCCCGGCAACGGCTTCGTCGAGGAATCACCGATGGGGTCGATGGCGTTCTGGCACCACGAGCGCCGCATCGACGACCGTCCCGATGCCCCCGGCGTGATCCTCGTCGACCGTCTGCGCTTCCGGCCGCGCATCGCGGCGATACCGGCGGTGCCGCTGGTGCGCACCCTGTTCCGCCACCGGCACGCGGTGCTGGTGCGGGCGTTCGGCGGCCGCGGGCCCGAGATCGGCGACGACGTGGCCTGAACCCGCACTGCCCGGCACTTGCGCGCGGCGCGCGACCCGCTATCGTGGTCGCATTGCTTCTCCTGATCCCGGAACGACCATGATCCCGTCGGATGGCTTTGCCAGGCGTGTTGCCGCGGTGCGACAGGCGCTCGCCGACGTGCGTGCGCAGAGCCAGGATGCCTGGATGGCCGAGCTTGCGGCGCGCCAGGATCCCGAGTGCGAGCTCGCGGTCTGGGAGGCCATCGCGCTGGCCTTCGGCGCCTTCTTCGACCGGCGCGGGCCGGGCGGTCAGGCGCGACTGCAGGCGCTGCGCGTGCTCGCGGACTGTGCGGCCGGGCGCAGCGAGCTCGAGATCCGCGCGACCGCCTACCGCGCGCTGAGCGCCGGCGATATCCAGGAGCTGATCGCCCACTACCGCGCCGCTGTCACGGCGGCCGACGAGATCCGGCAGCGCCGCGGCGTCGACTGAGCCGGTCGTCGCCGCCCGGCGTCAGCGGTACACGGGTCCCGCCACCGTCTCGCGCCACCACGTCCGCGCGCCGCGCGAGAAGCAGCGTTCGCCCTGGCGCAGTGCGCGTGCCGCCAGCCGTTCCTGCTCGCGCTGGAGCTGGGCGTGCAGCAGGCTGCGCTCACCGGCCGCGGGGCCGCCGCGCATGGCCGCCATCCGCAGCGCCAGATCGTGTCGGTCGTGATGGTCGCCCAGCGCGTCGCAGAGGCGCGCCAGCCGCTTGCGCCGCGACTTGAGCGCGGGCCACAGCGGCGCCAGCAACGCCACCTGGTGCATGTGGTACTTGGCGTCCTTGCGCCATTCGTGGAGGGCTGCCGGATGGGCCGGATGCGCCTGCGCGTTGCGCAAACCCCTGCGCGCGCGCCGGTAGCCTTCGAGCAGGCCCTCGGCCAGGTCTTCCGGAGTCAGCGGCGGCAGCGGCTCGGCCTCGAGATCCGCGCGCAGCGCGTCGAGCAGGGTGCGCGCCCGGTCGCCGGCATGCTCGTCTCCATCTTCCGCCGGCCGGTCCAGTCCGTCGGCCAAGCGTTGCCAGCCGCTGTCCGGGAATCGCGCTTCCAGCGTCGCGCACAGCGATACGGCCACCTGGTGCTCGCGTCGGCCGGCCAGCAGGCGCGCCGCGTCGCGCACCGCGCGATTGGCCTCGCCGTAGCGCGTGCCGAGCGGCTTGCGGAGCAGGCGCAGCACGCCGCGCAGCTTCTTGCAGCACTTGCGCGCATCGTGCACGTCGCGCGCGCAGTGCGTCGCCGCGCGCGTCAGTTCGCCCACGAGGCCATCCTGGAGCTGGGCGTGCAGCGGGCGGAGCGGCGGTGCCATGCGGCGTTCCGAAGTGCGAACGGTGCCCGATTAAACCGCAGCCCCGTCGCCCCTGCCTAGCGCTCGGCGGTGGAAGCGTGCCGGTGGATGGGCTTAGGGTATCGGCCGGAACCGTATTCGGGAGCCAGGGTTATGCAATCGGGCATGCAATCGATCGTCGGGCTTCTTGCCCTGCTGGCGCTGACCGTCGGCATGGCCGCGGACGCGGCGCAGCGCGGTGAGATGCACGGCAACTGGCGTGTGCTGCATCACGGCGCGCGCGCTGCCAGCGCCGAGCAGATCGCGCCGGCGCAGGGGATGCGCCTGCGCTACTTCTGCACCACGCGCGCCGACGGCATCGCCGAGCGCCTCGAGTTGCTGGATGCGGGCGTGGCCGGTCTGGAGGACGGCGCGCGCTACCGGTTGCGAATCGGCTTCTCGAATGGTGCCGAGGCCCGCGCGATCGCGATGATTGCGCACCCCGATCGCGGGCTGCTGCAGTCGGACGGCGACATCGCGGATCTGCTCACGGCCATCGGCGACAGCCCCGACATCGGCTACGCCCGCGGCGAGAACCGGATCGACGCGCATCCGGTTTCCACCCAGGCCTTTGCCGAGGCGGTTGCGGCGGCGCGCGCGCAGTGCCGGCAGGGGCAGCCCGTCGAGCCGGACGGCAGGGGTATCGGTGGCGGTGACTGACCGGCTCAGAGCGCCAGGGCCGGGGTCGGTCCGTCGCGCTCCAGTTCCCACCAGGCGCGCCAGCGGTTGTGGCGCCGCTCCAGCATGAGGTAGTTGCGCTGCGCGGTATAGACCGCGCGCTGCCCGGGTAGCGGGTGCAGCCGGATGGGGTGCTCCGGCAGCGGCGATTCGCCGAGCGCCGCCAGCAGCCCCAGCCCGCGCGCGTAGGCCTGCGGCGGTGGCGGGTGCGCGATGCCCGATGCGACCAGCTGGTGCATGGCATCGCGGGCGCCGTACATGGCGCCGCGCGTGGCCAGATGGATCTCGCCGGACAGCAGCGTCACCCGGGTGCGGGGGCGCTCGTGCATGCTCAGCATCGTGCGCAGGAAGTGGCACCACTCGTCGCGATGTGCACGGCTCTGCCACTGATCGCGCAGGTCGTCCTCGTACTTCTGGGCATGGGGAATGAGGCGCATCGCGCCCTCCACCCACGACAGGCGCGGCCCCAGCGCCGGCACACTGGACAGCACCAGCACGCGGGCCTCGTCCGATGCCGCCGCCGCATCCGCGAGGAAGGCGTGCCCGGCCGGCCCCATGACGCGATCCGGCCGTCGCTCCGAACGCAGGTCCGGCGCCATCACCGCGAGACCCGGCAGGCGCGCACACCAGCTCAGCGAGGTGCCGCTGCGGTCCGGGCACAGCGGCGGGACCTCGTCGGGCGCGCAGGCGTGCTGGAAGAGGAGATAGGCCTCGCGCGCGACCACGAATACCGCACGGCCGATGGCGGCGTCGAGCTGGCGCGGGTAGAGCGAGCCCCAGCCGTCGCAGATGTCGTGGTCGTCCCAGATGCACAGGGACGGCACGCGCGCCGTCACGCGCGCCGGACCCTCCTGCGCGTAGAGCGCCAGATAGCGCGTGAACAGCGCCGCGCGCAGCCGTTCGGTGATGACGGCCATGGTGTCGGCATCGGGGTCGGTGATGTCGCCGTCGTCGCGCCACTCGCGCACCAGCGGGTGGACGTCGAGCATCTCGTCGGCGTAGAGCTGGTCGCCGCCGTTGAGCAGCAGTTGCACCGGCCGCGCGTCGTTCGCGTCGGCCAGATGGCGCCAGAGCGCATTGCGCTCGTGCGGGTCGCGTTCCGCGTCGCCGTGCTCGCGGCCGTTGCAGGACACGAAGGCGATGCGCAGATCGTGATCCAGGCACGCGCTGACCGCGAAGGCCTCGCCGTCGAAGCGATAGGCCGCGTCGCGGGTGGCGGGCAGGGTGAAGCGGTAGCGCCACAGCTGCCGGTCCGCTGCCGCCGCCAGCGGCTCCGCCGTGATCGCGCCGTCGCGCGTTTCCAGCTGCGGTGCCGGCGTCCCGCACGGTGTCGCTGCGAGCACGGCGAGCGCGATCCCGCCGTCGGCGTAGCCGCGGAAGAAGAGTACCGGCCCCATGCGGCGCGGCGGGCCGGCGTCGGTTCCGGTCATGGCGTTGCCCGGTCGGTGGCGTTGGCGGATGGCGGGAAGTGGCTCATGGATGGCGGACACGGCATCACGGAATGCGGCCGGGTTGCCGGGCCGCTGCGACCAGTGTGCGGGAGTCGCGCCGATCGCCGCTGAACGGCGTCGGTTGACATGTTAATTGAACGTTGTTAAATAAACACCATGGGACGACCGGCACTCGACGACAAGATGCTCTCCGCCATGCGCGGCCGCCTGGCCGAGGCCACGCTGGCGATCTATCGCGAGCGCGGACTGGACGCGATCAGCTTCCGTCGCGTCGCCGAGCGCGTCGGGGTCAGCCATACCCTCATCTACCGCTATTTCCCGGACAAGGATGCGCTGCTGGCCCATGCGCGGCGGGACTGCTTCCTGCGCTTCGACGCCTTCGTGCGCGCGCGCGAGATCACCGATGCCGGCATGTTCGCGCATTTCCACTCCATCGCGCACGCCTACGTGGCCTTCGCGGAGGAGCACACCGGCGACTACGTGCTGATGTTCAGCACCGAGCAGCCGCCGCCCGACCGCTATCCGGAGCTGCTGGCCGCGCGCCAGGACATGTTCGAGCATGCGGTCGCGGCCATCGCCTTCTACGTCGAAGCCGGCGAGCTGCTCGGCGATCCGCGGCTGATCGCGCACGCCTTCTGGATCAACCTGCACGGGCTGATGATGCTCTACACCGCGCGTCAGCTGGTCCACGGATGCGCGCTCGACGAGCTCGTCGATCCGATCATCGACCGCCTCATCGCCGGTGGCACGAGCGCTGCCGGATAGCGGCTGCATCACGGGAGGAGACGCCCATGAAGCCCGAAGATATCCGCCGGCACCTCGACCCCGCGCAGCGCCGCGAGCTGGCGCGACTGTCACGCGTGCGCGGCGTGGCGGTTCCGACGCTGATGCTGGCGGTGGCCGTGGTGGTGGGCACCGTCACCGTCGATGCGCTGGCGCTGACCGGTGCGCTGCCGCTGTGGGGCGGCGCGCTGCTCAACAGCCTGCTCGGATACTTCGCGTTCAGCGTCGCGCACGATGCCATCCACCGCGCGGTCTCGGACCGCCCCGCCATCAACGATGCGATCGGCCAGATCACGGTCCTCACCATTGCGCCCTATGTACACCTCGGACTGTTCCGCTGGGGGCACGTGCAGCACCACCGCTTCGCGGTCGGGCCGGACGATCCCGACCGGGTGTTCCGCGGCCCGTGGTGGCAGCTGCCGTTCCGCTGGGCGTTCATCGATGTGGCCTACCTGCTGTACGTCACCCGCCACGGCGATCATCGCGCCCGTCGCTTCCTCGGGCGCTCGCTGTGGATGGCGGGGGCCTTCGCGGTGGTGGTCGCGCTGCTGGTGGCAGCCGGTCACGGCATGGCGGTCCTCATGCTGTGGTTCGTGCCGTCGCGGCTCATCCAGATGATGCTCGGCTTCAGCTTCTTCTGGCTGCCGCACGCACCGCACGATGTCGCGCAGGCGGACCATTTCACCCGTGCCAGCACCATTCGCGAGGGTCACGAGTGGCTGATGGACACGCTGCTCCAGTACCAGAACTACCACCTGCTGCATCACCTGTTCCCGACCATGCCGTTCTACAACAACGGACGCGCGTGGCGGCTGCTGGAGCCGGTGCTCCGACGCCACGAGCTCGCCATCCAGGAGGGCTTCGCCATCCGGCCGCGCATCGTGCGGCCCGCGCAGGGACCGCTCGACGGCTGATCCAGATCATTGCCCCCCGGCGCGCCGCGGGGCGACAGTATCGCGGTGGCGTGGTGGCATCGAGACCGCGCCGCGCGACATCCGACAAGAGGAGCATGCGAATGGCCGTCTACAAGAAGATCCTGCTGGCCACCGATCTGTCCCCGAAGGCCGCCCGCGCCCGCGAAGCGGCGCTGCAGCTGGCGCGCGACCACGGCGCCGAACTGCACATCCTGCACGTCAACGTGCTGTCGGCCCTGCACATGGACTATCGCGGCCTCAAGGAGGCCGATGACTACGTTGCCTCGGTGATGGCGAGCTGCCGCGAATCGCTCGATGCCATTCCGGACGAGCCCGGGCTGACCATCGAGCGCGCCGTGCGCACCGACGAATCGCCGGCCGGCGCGGTGCTGGCCTACGCCGGCGAGCACGCGGCCGACCTCATCGTCATGGGCACCGACAAGGTGGACACGCTGCAGCGCTTCTTCGTCGGCAGCGTGGTGCTCAAGGTGCTGCATCACGCCGATGCGCCGGTCCTCGTGGTGGGCCGCGACAGCGCAGGCGCCACGCCCGCGAAGCGCATCCTGGTGGCGACCGACCTCTCCGAAGCCGCCGACGGCGCCGTGCGGCACGCGGCCCGACTGGCCGCCATGAACGGAGCGGCGATGACGCTGCTGCACGTCATGGAGCCGCAGATGGGCACGCCCTACGACATGGGGCAGGTGATCGGCGACCCCGATCCGGAGCAGGGCCGCGCCGCGCTCGCCGGCTTCGTCGAGCGCACGCCGCTGGAAGTGACCCCGGAGACCGACGTCCGGGTCGGGCCCGCCATCCGCACCATCGTCGACGCGGCGGAAGCCGGCGGCGCCGATCTCATCGTGCTCGGCGCAACCGGTCACTCGGCGCTCGGCCGCGTGCTGCTGGGCAGCACCGCCGACCGCGTTGTGCAGCACGCCCCGTGTCCGGTGCTGGTGCACCGCCACCAGGGATGACGGCTGCGCGCGGGACGGCGGCAGTTCCGCCGTCCCGCTTCAGTGGGCCGGCGCGGGGGAGGCCGGCGGCAGGCTCGGCACGAAGTCGACGGCACCGAAGGTCTCCATCCCGATCCACAGCACGAAGCCGACGTAGAGCGCGAGCAGCACCACCGACTCGATCCGCGACAGCACCATGCGCGTGCGCATCATGAGGAACAGCGCGATGGTCGCTACCGTGAGCACCGCCATCATCGGCGCCGCGACCGAGAAGTTCACCACCGTCGCGCCGGCGATGAGCACGCCCGCCGGGATGCAGACCAGCAGATCGAAGGTGTTGCTGCCCAGCACGTTGGCGATGCTGGTCACGCCGCGGCCGTCGCGCGCCGCGCGGATCGAGACGAAGGCGTCCGGTATGGAGGTGCCGGCCGCCACCACCGTGATGCCCCACAGGAAGCTCGGTGTATCGAAGATCTCGCCGAAGGCCAGCGCTGCGCGTACCAGGCCCTCCACGCCGATCACGATCACTGCCAGCGACAGTGCCAGCTTCGCCCACTCGCGCCCGACGCGGATGCCGGACACGTCGACGGTGTCCTCGTGGTCCAGGGTGTCCTGGTACTGCACGAACAGGTAGAGCCCGTACAGCGCCACCGGCATGATCGCCAGCCAGCGCGTCAGTTCGCCGCGGATGGCCTCGCCGTCGCCGCGCACCGGGTGATAGATGGCGGCGAAGGCGAAGGTCAGCGTCAGCACCGCCACCGCGATCATGTAGAACTGCGCTTCCTTGTAGACCAGGTCGCGATTGGCGCGCAGCTGCTCGCGGCCGCTGAGGCCGGCGGCCGCCGGGATGACCAGGATGTTGAACAGGGCCGAGCCCACGATGGCGGCTACGCCGAGCTCGAACTCGCCGTGGATCAGCGTCGAGATGACGGTGGTCGACAGTTCCGGGAAGCTCGACCCCACCGCCACCACGATCGCACCCTGCACGATCTCGGGCAGCTGGTAGTGGGCGGCGAGCCGGGCGCTGGCGCTTTCCAGCAGCCCGCTGCCCTTCCAGATGACGGCGGTCGCGACGACCGCCACGGCGGTCCAGAGAAGCAGTGCCGGCATGGCGGTTCGCGGGCCTCGATGCGCAGGGCCCAAGGGTACCGGTCGCGCCGCGGGGGCGCGACCGGTGGAAGCCGAACCGCGCTAGAACCCTTCGGCCACGATCTGCGCGTCGCTCAGCAGCGGCACCTGCACGCGGCCGGTGAGATTGACCGCGGGCACCAGCAGGTCGCGCGAGAAGGTGCCGAGATACTGCGGATGGAAGCCGAACAGCAGTAGCCCGAGGGTGTCGCCGGCCTCGAGCCGCTCGGCGACCGCCACCAGTCGCTCGGGGTCCTGCGGGGTGCCGTGGCTGCCGAAGCCGCGCACCGGGGTGAGCTGATCGTCGATCAGCTGCCAGCTGCCGTCGCGCCGGTAACCGAGGCCGATGTAGACGATCGGGTCGCAGGCCAGCGGCAGGAAGTCGAGCAGGCAGTCGTCCAGCGCCAGGGCGGGCACCGCCGGGGTAACCTCGAGGTGGAAGGTGGGCTGGCCGCCCAGCACGGCGCCCTCGTCGCCGATGGTGGTCAGCTCGACGGCGCCGATGCCGCCGGGCAGGTCCGGCCCGAGCACGCTGGTGGCCGCGCCGATCACGCCGCTGACCGCCGGCAGGTCGGTGGCGAAGGGCAGATCCTCGCCGCCGACCGGCACTTCGGAAACCGCGACCGCATCGCCGTCGGCCAGCGAGAGGCAGATGCTGTCGCCGGTGGGGACGGTCGCGGCGAGCTCCGCCGGCCGGTCCTTGAGCTTGGCGTCGAACCACGCCAGCGTCGCCGCCTGCCGGTCGATGCCGCCGCAGGCGTTCGCGCCGGCCGGCCCCTGGAACTCCGGAACGGCCACCAGGCCGGAGAGCGCATCGAGCGCGTCGCCGACCGATTCGCCGGCCAGTGCCTCGGCGCCGAGCGGGAGCACGTGCCCGGTCTGGTGCGTCAGCAGGCGCACGTCGCCGCCGCGCTCGCGCAGGCAGCGGTAGTTGTCGAAGGCCTCGGTGACGTTGAACAGCGTGTCCGGGAATCCCTGCCACAGCATCACGTCGACCGCCGGCGGCGCCACCGGCGGCGTCTGCGGGATCTCGGTCGTGGCAAGGAACTCGATGGCGTCGATGGGCTCGCCGTCGCAGAAGTAGCGCGGGCTGTGGTAGCGGAAGAAGTTCAGCGCGCCGTCGGGGAAGGTGTTGGTCGCGAGGCCGCGCAGCAGGGTCTCGCGGATGACGTTGTCCTGGTCGAGCTGCGACCCGGCCTCGCCGCCCGCCACCAGGAACAGCGCCCAGCCCGACTTGATGGCGCCGGCCGGATTCAGCGAGTAAGTCAGGTCGTGCCAGGTGATGTCCGGCACCATGGCGCGCACGCGGTGCTCCGGGTCCACCGCCTGCAGCAGGAACTGATAGCCGCCGCCGTAGCTCGAGCCGAAGGTCCCCACCTTCATGGTGTCGCCGCCGTCACGCGCGACCTGATCGAGATTCGCCTCCGCCCAGTCCAGGATCGCGACCAGATCGCGGCCCTCGGCGTCCGGATCCATGACGCGCACCGGCCCGGTGGATTCGCCGAAGCCGCGCTGGTCGATGCTGATGACGTAGTACCCGCGATCGATCAGCGCGGCGATGGTGCCGCCGGCCTCGGTCTGCCGGCTGCCGCCGTAGCCGTGGCCCTCCAGGATCAGCGGATAGCGCTGGCCGGGCACCACCTCGCTCGGCTCGAAGAGCTGGAAGACGATGACGCCGTCGACCGGCGACGGGATCTCGACGCGCTCCACGACGCCCGGACGCGGATCGCCGCCCGGCTGCGCGGCGCCGTCGCCGCTGCTGCTGCCACCGCACGCGCTCAGCAGCGCGCACGCCAGGACGCCGAGGGCGCCCACTCTCTGCATGGTCATCGGTCTCCTCCTTCCATGGTCGACCCGCCCGGCCGTCCGGGCGGTGTCATGTCGTTCGTTCACGGTTGTCGATGCCGCCGATCGCCTAGCGGCTGAGCCAGGCATGGCCCTGGCGGCCCGCGAGGTCGACGAGATCCTGCTGCGCCAGTGCGACATCGGCCAGATGCAGTCCCCAGCCGATGCCGCCCAGGAATTCGCCGGGGTAGTCGTCGGCGCGCGGGTCCTCAGGATCCGCCTGGATGCGGATCTCCAGATAGCTGGTGCCGTTGGCATCCAGCACGCACTCGGCGCGGATCTGTTCCGGCACCGTGAAGTAGGGCGTGTCCAGCGCCAGGTTGCGGGCCCGGCTGGCGTAGGGGCCGCCGCTGCCGCGCGGGATCACCAGCGCCTGATAGGCCGGCGGGTAGCTGCGCGGCATCTGCGGCGACAGTGCCGCCTCTCCGCCGGCGAGCTGCGCTGGGTTCGTGCACAGCGCGCGCGTGTCGGGGTCGGCGGTGGTGCCAAAGCGCGGGTCGTCGAGCTGCGGGTCGCCCGCGCGGAAGCTGGCGTAGCTCACCACGCAGCCGGTCTGATCGGCCGCGCGGCAGGCGGGCGTGCGCCGGAAGTCGCCTCCGACATCCGCGCCCGGCGGTACCGCCACCGAGGTGCCCATGAGATGCGCGCCGATCAGGCGCTCGTGCAGCCAGTCGTCGGGTTCGATGACCTCGGCGATCAGGCGGCGCAGCAGTCCGGAGCCCTGCGAGTGCCCGACCAGCACGAAGCCGCGCCCGTTGTTGTCGGCGGCGATGTAGCGGCGGAAGGCGTCGAGGACATCGCCGTAGGCCAGCTCGGCGGCCGCTTCGGGGATGCCGCCGCCGAGCAGCGGGCCCGTCAGCACCGACACCGCCAGCCGGCTCAGCGTGATCTGGCGATAGACCGGGGCGAAGGTGCGGCAGACCTCGCCGTAGCGCGCGAACTGCGAGGCCACGGTGTCGCGTTCCTGCGCGCCCGGGTTGAAGTCCGAGTTGCGACCCGGGTCGACGCTGGTCGTCGGGTAGACGTAGAAGCAGTCGAAGGGCGCGTCCGCCGCCGGCAGGAAGGCGATCTCCGAGGCGGTGCCGTCGGCCGCGACCGAGGTGCTGCGCAGGTCGGTGGCGCAGACGTCGCTTGCGTCCGCGAGCTGCGGATGACAGAGCCAGTTGTCCGGACCCTCGTAGTTGGCGCTGACGTAGCCGTCGAACGGATTGCCGGCGTTGCCGTCGCTGCTGCCCTGCCCGCCGTCGCCGCCGCAGCCCGTGAGCACGACGCCCGCTGCCAGCCAGAGCCCCCAGCGGGCCGACCGTGATCGCAGCATGGTCTCCTCCCCTTAATGGTTGTGTAGTAATCGCGTAACAATGCCGCAGGTCGCGCCATCCGCGCATCGCGAAAACGCATGATGTCGAAGCCGGCGCGAGCCGGCTCGCCGCGCCGTCAGTCGGTCGCGGGGGTCTGCGCGCGCCGTCCGGCGCGCAGCTTCCGCGCCCACGCCACGTGCCGCCGGATGGCGGGCTCCGCGCGCAGCGCCTCGAGGGTATTGAGCCGCCTGCCCAGGGTCTGTTCATCGAAGAAGCGATGCACGGCGCGATGGCACTCGCGGCACAGCATGACGCCGCGACGCTGCATGTCGGTCTTGCTGAAGTGCCGCCGGAACCAGGGGCGGCGGTGATTGCGGCGCGGGATCAGGTGGTGAAAGCTCAGCGGCACGTCGCGTCCGCACAGCGCGCATCCGGGGGGATGCGGGCTCATGACGCGCGGCCGCGCCACGAGTGCGCGACAATGGTGTCGATAGGACGCGTGGCCGGGATGCGTGCCATGCCCGTCACCTTACCCGGCGCCCCCGATGGCGACTGCGCACGTGCGCCCCGCGTCGAGCGCGGCGCGCCCGCCGCGGACGCGCCATCAACGGAAGATCGTCACCTTGGTTCTGGAACTCGAACGACGCTGGATCCCGCTGGAAGGCAGCCGCAACTTCCGCGATCTAGGCGGGTACACCAATCGCGAAGGCCGGCGCGTGCGCTGGCGTCATCTCTTCCGCGCGGATGCACTGGGCACGCTGAGCGACGGCGACGTCCAGCGCGTGCGCGGCGAGCTCGGCGTGCGCACCGTCGTGGATCTGCGTCATGCGCGCGAGTGCGCGCTCAAGGGCACGGCGGCCTTCGCCGACGGCGAGACCGTGCGTCTGCACCATCTGCCGCTCAACCGCACCGATGTCCCCGATGACGATCCGCTGCCCGAGATGGACGATCTCGGTGCGGTCTATCTCTGGATCTCGCGCGGCGTCGGACCGGTGCTGGCGCGGGTCATGCAGTGCATCGCCGCCGACGATGCCGTCCCGCTGGTCTTCCACTGCGCGGCGGGCAAGGACCGCACCGGCATCATCGCGGCGGTGCTGCTCGAGCTGCTCGGCGTGCCCGACGAGGTCATCGTCGCCGACTATGCGCTCACCGAGCTCGTCGGCCAGGACATCCGGCCCGAGGATCGGGCCGCGGTATTCCACGCCTATCAGCAGGATGGTCCGCCCGCCGAGGCGCTCAATGCGCGTCCGCACCACATGGTCACCTTCCTCGAGGGCATCCGCACCGTGCACGGCAGTGTGCGGGACTATGTCGCCACCTACGGTGTCAACGAGCCCCTGATCGCACGGCTCCGCGAGCGCCTGCTGGAGTAGCACCGCCCGGACGGGCTGTTTCGCGGCCCACAGCCGCCGTTCGTCGCGCCGGGGCGCCGACATCGCGCGCGGATCGGGAGCATGGGCGCCCGTTCCGGAGCTGCGCATGCACGAGAGCCGCCGAGAATCCGAGAATGCCCTCGCAACGCTGGAGCGCGTCACGCGCTCGGGCACCTGGATCCTGTGGCCCGAGCAGCCGCCGCGGTTGTGGTGGTCGGCCGGTACGCGCGCGCTGCTCGACTGGCCGGACGACGCACCGCTGCCCGCCGTCGAGGCGGCGCTCGCCCAGTACACCGAACGCTGCCGGCCCGTCATCGCCGCGGCCGTGGAAGCCGCGATCGCGAACGACGGTGGCTGGGAGCTCGACCTGGAGCTGGTCTCGGCGGCCGGCGTCACGCGCTGGGTGCATACCACCGGCGAGCCCGTGGTCGAGGACGGACGCGTGGTGCGCGTGGTCGGCACCATCCAGGACATCGATGCGCGGCGTGTTGCCGAGGAGCGCGCGGCGGCGCTGGCCGCGCGCAACGCCGACCTCGAGCAGCGCTGGAAGCTCGCCACCGAGGGTTCCGGGCTCGGTGTCTGGGACTGGGATGCGAGCACCAACAAGGTCTATTTCTCGGCGCGCTGGAAGACCATGCTGGGCTACGCCGAGGACGAGATCGCCAATGATTTCACCGAATGGGATCGACGCCTGCATCCGGACGACAAGGAGCGCGCCTACGAGATCCTGAATGCGCATCTGCGCGGCGAGAGCGAGGCCTATCGCAACGAGATCCGCATGCGCTGCAAGAACGGGCGCTACAAGTGGATCCTGACCCGCGGGCAGGTGGTGGAGCGTGCCCCCGACGGCACACCGCTGCGGGTGGTGGGTACGCACAGCGACATCGACCGCCGCAAGTATCTGGAAGACGTCGCCGGACAGGCCGATGCCCGCTTCCGCGGCATGTTCGATTCGGCCCACCAGTTCATCGGCCTGCTCGAGCCGGACGGCACGCTGCTCGAGGCCAACCGCACCGCGCTGGATTTCGCCGGCGTCGGGCCCGACGTCGTGCGGGGAACCCCGTTCTGGGACTGTCCCTGGTGGCCGCGCGACGCCGCGACCCAGGAACGGCTGCGCGAGGCGGTGGTGCGGGCGCGGCGGGGAGAGACCGTGCAGTACCAGGCCGCGATCCAGGGCCCGGACGGGCGCAGCGCCATCATCGACTTCTCGCTGAAGCCGCTGCGCGATGACAGCGGCGAAGTCAGCCTGCTGGTGCCCGAGGGCCACGACATCACCCGACTCATCGAGGCCCAGCGCGCGCTCGACGAGCGCGAGCGGCTGTTCTCGGCCTCCTTCGATCATTCCCCGATCGGTGCCGCCATCGTCTCGCTGGAGGGCGAGTGGCAGCAGGTCAACCAGGCGCTGTGCGCGATCCTGGGCTACTCGGAGACGGAGCTGCGCCGGCTGACCTTCCAGGACATCACCCATCCCGACGATCTGGACGCCGATCTCGACAACGTGCAGGCCCTGATCGAGGGCCGCGGCCAGCACTACCGCATGGACAAGCGCTACATCCATGCCGGCGGCGGCGTCGTCCATGCCCAGCTCGATGTGACCATCATCCGCGATCCCGACGGTCTGCCGCTCTACTTCATGTCGCAGATCCAGGACGTCACCGAGCGCCACCGCATGCGCGACGCCATCCTGCGCGAGAAGGAGCTCGCCCAGGTGACGCTCGCCTCGATCGCCGACGGTGTCGTGCGCGCCGACAAGTGGGGGCGCGTCAGCTACATCAACGAGCAGGCGCTGCGTCTGCTCAGGCTGGTGACCGGCGACATCCTGCAGCGCCCATTCGACGAGAACGTGCAGCTGGTATCGGAGATCGACGGAGAGCCGCTGCGATCGCCGATCCGCGGCGTGCTGCAGGACGGCATGCCCGGCGTGATCCCGGCCGACGCCGCGCTGCTGCTGCGCGACCGCACGCGCCTGCCGATCGAGGGCGCGGCCACGCCGATCCGCGACGACCGGCAGCAGCTCATCGGCAGCGTGTTCGTGTTCCGCGATGTCTCCGACACCCGCCGGCTGTCGCGCCAGCTGCTGTACCAGGCCAGCCACGACCCGCTCACCGGCCTTCCCAACCGGCGCGAGTTCGAGGGCGAACTGGAGTCGCTGCGCCTGCAGGCGCGGGCGCGCGGCGGCGCCCACCAGCTGCTGATGCTCGATCTCGACCACTTCAAGGCGGTCAACGACCGCTGCGGCCACCAGCGCGGCGATCAGGTGCTGGTGGAGGTCGCTACCGTCATGCAGCAGCGGCTTCGCGCCAGCGACATCCTGGCGCGCATCGGCGGAGACGAGTTCGCGCTGATCCTGCGCAACTGCACCGAATCCAACGCCCGGCAGATCGGCGCGGGCCTGATCCGCGCGGTGAATCACATCGCGGTCATGCTCGGGGACGAGCGGCTTCCGCTGGGGCTCTCGGTGGGAATGACGCCGGTGACCGGCGAATGCAGCGGCAGCGAGCTGATGCACCGCGCCGATGCCGCCTGCTACCGGAGCAAGCAGGGTGGGCGCAATCGCCTGGCGTCGGGGCCGGACGAGGCGGTACGCGAGCCGCCCGCGGCTATCGCACCGTGAGCTGAGCCGGGTCGCGCAGCCGGATCACCGGCGATCCGTCGCGCTGGCGCACGGTGCCGCGCGCCAGCACCCGCCGGCCGGTCAGGCCGCGCAGCCGTTCGGCATCGAAGCGCGGCAGCAGGGCTTCGGTCACCCGCAGTTGCAGCCCGGCCTCGAGCCGGATCTCGGCGCCGGAGCCGCCTACCCGCACATCGGCCACCCGCCCCTGGAGCTGCCGGTAGCTGTTGCGGAACCGCATCGCATCGCGCGCCGGTCGCGGCCGATAGGCGTCATGTCGCCACAGGCCGCGTGCGGCGCTCCGTGCAATGGCCTCGGCCGCGAAGTAGCGTGCGATCCGCTGCATGTTGTCGGGGTGAGCCGACACCATGGCCTGCCCGGCCCGCAGCATGCGCTCGCCGACGTCATCGCCCCCGGGCAGCGCCAGATAGGCCAGCAGGCGGTCGTAGTCATCGCGCGCGGTGGCGCCCGTCTCCACCGTGACCGGCACGCCATCGAGCAGCTGCTGCAGAAAGCGGCTGGCGGCGAGGCCGCCGGCTTCGCCGGGCGTGCCGCGGCGCGCGACCTCGGGGGCATCGATGCCGATGATCCGGACGCGCCGCCCGTCGGCGAGCGCGACCGTGTCGCCGTCGATGACCCGAGCGACCTCGATCTTGCGCGGCATCTCCGAGGCGCTTTCGCCGACTGCCTCGGCGCCGGCCGGCGGTCGATCGCCGTAGTGCACGACGCCGTCCTCGTGCCAGCGGTAGATCCCGGCGCCGACCGCACCGGGGACGACACCGGTGACGAGCAGCCAGACCGCCAGCCGCGTCAGCGCGCGCGGAATAACGCCTCGACGTAGTACATGCAGCCCCGGAAGTCGCTGCCCGGGAACGGGCGATGCGCGGCGCGATCGAGCCAGACGCGGCCGCAGTGCCGGCACTGGTGCACGTCCAGCGTGCCGACCCGGGCCGGCGCCAGCGTCACGCCGCAGCGCGGGCAGTGGCCCTCCGCCGGTTCCGCCGATGACGCGGGCCCGGAGTCGTCCATCCTGTCGGGGCCCTGTTGCCGCGCCTCCCGGCGGTGTCGCTCCAGTGCCGCGAAGTAGCGATTCTCGTCGGCCTGCTCCCGACGCCGCAGGGTGTCGCCAAGACGATCCTTGTAATCCATCGCATGCTCCGGCTCGACTCACGCATCTTGGACCGTAGCAGCATGCGGCAGTTCTGTCGCGCCGGTAATGCGCGCACAATGGGCGCCTCCCCTCATCGGAGCCGATGCCATGTGGCTCGACGGATCCTGTCACTGCGGCGCGGTCCGCTTCCGCGTGCATGCGCCGCATCCGGTGCCCTTCGCCCGCTGCTACTGCTCGATCTGCCGCAAGACCGCCGGCGGCGGCGGTTACGCGATCAATATCGGTGCCGACAACAGCACGCTCACGGTGGAGGGACGCGACGCGATCAGCGTCTACCGCGCGCGCACCGGCCCGGACGAGGCCAGCCGCAGCCCCGGTCAGCGCCACTTCTGCGCGCATTGCGGAAGCGCCCTCTGGGTCTGGGATCCGCGCTGGCCGGAACTGGTGCATCCGGCTGCGTCGGCCATCGACACCCCGCTGCCAGTCGCGCCGCATCATCTGCATCTGATGACCGGGTCTGCTGCGCCGTGGGTGCCGCTCGAGCCCGGGCCGCGGGACGATGTGGCCACGGCCTATCCGGACTGTTCGCTGGCGGAGTGGCACCAGCGCAACGGGCTCGAATCCTTCGAATAGTGCGGGGGCGGTGATCGTGTCACCGCCCCCGCTGCCGGCTCAGTGCTCGGCGTGCTCGCCGTTCTCGTCGTGGGCGTGGCCGTGCTCGACCTCGTCCTCGCTGGCCTCGCGCACCGAGACGACCTCGATGTCGAAGTGCAGCGTCTCGCCCGCGAGCGGGTGGTTGCCGTCGACCGTGACCTCTTCGTCGCCGACTTCGGTGACGGTCACCGTGACGGGACCCTGCTGGGTCTCGGCGCGGAATCGCATGCCGGGCGCGATCTCGTCGATGCCCTCGAAGGCGGAGCGCGGCACGTTCTGCACCAGCTGCTCGACCCGCGGGCCGTAGCCGTCCTCGGGCGCGACCTCTACCTGGAACTTATCGCCGGCCTGCTTGCCTTCCATTTCCTGCTCGAGTCCTGAGACGATGCTGTTCGCGCCGTGCAGATAGCGCATCGGCTCACGGTCGCGCGACGAATCGAGCACCTCGTCGGCATCGTTGGTCAGGGTGTAGTGGAATTCGGCAATGGTTCGCTCGGTGATTTGCAAGGGATTCACCTGAAAATGCATGTTCCGTCGATGCTACGCGAGAAGCGTGGCGCCTGCTTGCTCGGCGCCCTCGCGCTGACCCTCGCGTTGACCGCCTGCGGGCGCGACGCGCCGCCGCGCACGCCCCCCGTGACGGGCGATGCCGCGGCGCGGCCGCTTCCGGTGGCGCTCGCTCCGGTAGCGCGCGACAGCGTCACCGCCAGCTGGCAGGGGACCGCCACCCTCGTGGCGCGGCGCGATGCCGAGGTCGCCGCGCGGGTGGGCGGAGCGATCGCCGAGATCCGGGTCGAGGTCGGCGATCGCGTCGAGCAGGGGCAGGCCCTGGCCCGGCTCGATGACGAACGGCTGGCGCTGGAGGCCGACCGCGCCCGGGCCCTCTATCGCCAGCGCCAGGCCGAGGCCGAACGGGCCGAACGGCTGCTGGCGCGCGAGCTTATCTCGGACGACGAGCACGAGCAGGCGGTATCGAACCTCCAGACGGCCCGCGCCGAGTACGAGCTGGCCGCCCTGACCGTGCGCGAGGCCACCGTGCGCGCCCCGTTCCCGGGGCGGATCGCGGAGCGCCATATCCGCCTCGGCAACACCATCGCCGCCGGGGAGGCCGCCTTCCGGGTGGTGGATCTGGACACGCTGGAGACCACGCTGGCGGTACCCGAGCGCGACGTCGCGCAGCTCGCCGTCGGCCAGCCCGCCGAGCTGCGCGCCGACGCGCTGCCCGAGCGCTACTTCAGCGGCGAGGTCGCGCGCATCAGCCCGGCGGTGGACGCCGACACCGGCACGGTGGCGGTGACCGTCGCCGTGGACGGTGCCGGGGCCACGCTGATGCCGGGCATGTTCGTGCGCGTGGCGGTGGTCTTCGATCGCCGCGAGGACGTGCTCACGGTGCCGGAGGCTGCGGTGCAGCGCGAGGACGGCGCGGCCTTCGTGTTCACCGCGGAGACGGCGGACGACGGCTTGGTGGCACGCCGCACCGAACTGGCGCTGGGCTACCGTTCGGCGGGGCGGGTCGAGGTCACGGCCGGCCTCTCCGGCGACGAGCGCGTCGTGGTCAGCGGTGTCGGCGGTCTGCGCGACGGGATGCGCCTGAGCGACATCGCCGCTGCCGAGGCGGCGCCGCCCGGCGGCGAGCAAGGCTGAGCGCATGCTGCACGCCCTGATCGCCGGCAGCGCCCGGCGACCCATCGCCGTGACCCAGGTCTTCATCGGCCTGGTGCTGTTCGGACTGGTCGCGGCCGGCCGGCTGCCGGTGACCCTGCTGCCGGATCTGTCCTATCCCACGGTCACCGTGCAGGCGGAACTGCCCGGAGCGGCACCCGAGGAGGTCGAAACCCTGCTGGCGCGACCGCTGGAGGAAACCCTGGGGGCGGTGCGCGGGCTGCGCCGGATCGAGTCGCGCTCGCAGATCGGGCGCGCCGACGTCACGCTGCGCTACCACTGGGGCACCGACATGGCGGAGGCCGTGCTCGACGTGCGCGAGCGCCTGGATGCGCTGACCCTGCCGCGCGATGCCGGTCGCCCGGTGGTGCTGCGCTTCGATCCCGGGGGCGATCCCATCGTGCGCTACGCGCTGGTGCGCGCCGACGGCGCCGAGCATCCCGAAGCGCTGAAACGGCTGCGGCGGCTGGCCGAGGACGCGGTGGCGCGGCCGCTGGAATCGGTGGCGGGCATCGCGGCGGTGGAGATCGCCGGCGGTCTGGAGGAAGAGATCGCCGTGGTTGCCGATGTCGAGCGCCTGGCCCGCTTCGGCATCGGGCTGCAGCGCATCGGCGACCGGCTCGCCGCGGAGAACGCCAATATCTCCGGCGGGCAGGTCGAGCAGGGCACCAACAGCTACCTGGTGCGCACGCTCAACCCCTTCGCCAGCATCGGCGAGATCGGCGACACCATCATCGAGCGTCGCGGCGGCCGCGACCTGCGCGTGCGCGACGTCGCCGAGGTGCGCGAGGGCTTTGCGGAGCGCGACACGGTCTTCCGCGTCGGCGGGGTCGAAGCGGTCGAGATCGCCATCTACAAGGAAGGCGATGCCAACACCGTGGCGGTGGCCGATGCCGCGCGCGGGGCACTCGACGCGCTGGCCGGTGAGCTGCCCGCCGGCTTCGCGCTGGAGCCGCTGTTCGACCAGTCGCGCTTCATCCGCGCGGCCATCGACGAGGTGCGCACCGCGGCCGTCCTCGGCGGTCTGCTGGCGGTGGCGGTGCTCTGGCTGTTCCTGGGCCGGGGCTGGATCACTGCGGTGATCGCGCTGACCATCCCGGTGGCGGTGATCACCACCTTCAGCATCATGGGCGCGGCCGGCATCGGTCTCAACGTCATGTCGCTCGGCGGCTTTGCGCTCGCCATCGGCATGCTGGTGGACGACGCGGTGGTGGTGCTGGAGGCCATCGCGCGGCGCCGCGATGCGGGCGCAAGCACGCTGGACGCGGCGATCGACGGCACGCGCGAGGTGGCCGGCCCGGTCATCGCCAGCACCGCCACCACGGTGGCGGTGTTCCTGCCGCTGGTCTTCGTCGAGGGCGTTGCCGGCCAGCTCTTCGCCGACCAGGCGGTGGTGATCAGCGGTGCGCTGATCGTCTCGATGATGGTGGCGCTGACCCTGATCCCGGCGCTTGCGGCGCGGGGCGGTGGCGCGAGCGCGGATGCGTCCGCCCCGGCCGGGGCGCGCCGCGTCGGCCGGCTGATGCGGCCGCTCCATCGCGGCGCCGCGCTTGCCGTCCGGCCGGTGCTGCGCGTGCTGACGGCGGCATCGGCGGGCTTCCGTCGCGGCCACGGCCGGGTTGCGGCGGGCTACGACCGCGTGCTGCGCGTCAGCCTGGCCCATCGCGCCACCGTTGTCGCCGGCGCCCTGCTGCTCGGGCTGCTGGCGCTGGCCCTGCTGCCGCGCATCGGCGTGTCGCTGATCCCGCCCTTCGCGCAGCACGAGTTCCGCGTCGACCTGACCCTTCCGCCGGGCACGCCACTGGCGCGCACCGACGAGGTGGCCGCCCGTGCGGCGCGTGCCGCGGAATCGGTCGCCGGCGTGGCCGGCGTCTACGGCAGCGCCGGAGTCGGCACGCGACTCAATCTCAGCGCCGAGACCGGCGCTGACTTCGAGGCCGAGCTGTCGGTGCGCCTCGATCGCGACGCCGGCGTTCCCGAGACCGTCGTGCGCGCCGCCGTGGCGCGCGCGCTCGACGGTTTCGGTCAGCTCGACTATCGATTCACCGAGCCCACCCTGTTCAACTTCGACGCGCCGCTGGCCGTGGAGCTGGCGGGCTACGACCTCGACACGCTGATCGCCGCGGCGGCACGCGTGGAAGCCATGCTGCATGCGCGCGGGTACGGCGAGGTCGAGAACGACGCGCGCCGCGGGCAGCCCGAGCTGCGCGTCGACTTCGACACCCAGCGCGCCTCGGCGCTGGGGCTGGAGAGCGCGGGCATCGCCGACACCGTCGCCAACGCCGTGGACGGGCTGGTGGCCACGCATTACCGCCTGCCCGACCGCGAGATCGCCATCCGCGTGCGCGGCGGCGACGCGCTGCGCAGCGACATCGCGGCGCTGCGCGCGCTGCCGGTGAATCCGGCCGCAGGGGGGGCGGCCCTGCCGCTGTCCGCGGTGGCCGACGTGACCCGCGAGCGCGGCCCGGCCGAGATCCGCCGCGCCGACGGCAGTCGCGTGGCGGTGGTGTCGGCACGACCGGCCGATGACAGCCTCGGGGCGGCGGCGTCGGCACTGGCCGCGGACATCGCGGCGATGGACCTGCCCGCCGAGGTCGATGCCCGGGTCACCGGGCAGTCCGACGAGCTCGATGCCAGCCTGTCGAGCGGCCTGCTGGCGCTGACCCTGGCGGTGTTCGTGGTCTACCTGATCATGGCCGCGCAGTTCGAGTCGCTGAGCCAGCCCCTGGTCATCCTGCTGACGGTGCCGCTGGCCGGCATCGGTGCCGTGCTGACACTGTGGGCCACCGCCAGCACGCTCAATGTGGTGGCGCTGATCGGCTTCATCGTGCTCGCCGGCATCGTGGTCAAGAACGGCATCGTCATGATCGATCTCGCCGGCAGGCTGCGCGCCGACGGGCTCGCGCCCGACGCCGCCATCGCGGAGGCGGCGCGCGTGCGGCTCCGCGCCATCCTGATCACCACGCTGACCACCGTGCTCGGCCTCGCGCCGCTGCTGTTCGGCGGCGACGAGGGCGCCGAGCTGCGCCGTCCGCTGGCGCTGACACTGATCGGCGGCATCTCGGTGTCGACGCTGCTGACGCTGGTGGTGCTGCCGGCGGTCTATTCGCTGGTGGAGCGCGGAGCGCGACCGGGATGAGCCCGACCGCCTGGGCGGTGGCGCGGCCGGTGGGGGTGAGCATGCTCTTCGTGCTGCTCTTCGTCACCGGCCTCGTGGGCGGGCAGCGGGTGCCGCTGGCCTTCCTGCCGGATATCAGCTATCCCGCGCTTGCGGTCGATATCCCCTACCGCAATGCCACCCCCAGCGAGATCGAGCGCCGCATCACCCGACCCGCCGAGGACGCGCTGGCCACGGTCGGCAACATCGAGGGCATGCGCAGCCGGTCGAGCTCGGACGGTGCCAGCATCTTCGTGCACTTCGGCTGGGACACCGATCTCTCGCGCATGAGCATGGAGGTACGCGACCGACTGGAAGCGGCGCGCTCGCTGTTCCCGGATGACGTGACCACCATCAGCGTGCGCCGTTTCGATTCCGGGTCGCTGCCGGTGCTCAACCTGCGTCTGTCCGCGGAGCGCGATCTGTCGGATGCCTACGAGCTGCTGGAGCGCCATTTCGTGCGCGCCATCGAGCGCCAGCCCGGGGTTTCGCAGGTCGAGATCTACGGCGTGCAGCCGGACGAGGTGCGCATCGCGCTGTCGGCGGCGCGCATGGCGGCGCACAACATCGCGCTCGCCGAGCTCGCGGCCCGGCTCCGTCGCGCCAACTTCCAGCGCGCCGGCGGGCACCTGGACAGCGACCATCGCCGCTATCGCCTGCGCCTCGATGGCCAGCTCGACAGCGTCGAGGCAGTGCGCGCGCAGATCATTCGCGACGACGGCCTGCGGCTCGGCGACATCGCCGACGTGCGGCTGGCCCAGCCGGTTCCGGAGGAGGGGCGGCGCGTCGACGGTCGGCCGGCGGTGGGGGTGAACGTCTACAAGGCCTCCGACGCCAATCTGGTCGCGGTGGCCGATGCCGCGCTCGCCGAGATCGCGCGCGTGCGCGAGGTGCCGGCGCTGTCCGATCTCGACGTGCAGGTGCGCTTCAACGCTGCCGACGATGTGCGCAGCTCGCTGGACGATCTCGTCGAGGCCGGCCTGCTGGGCGCGCTGTTCGCGCTGGTCGTGCTCTACGCCTTCGTCCGCGAGTGGCGCACGACCCTGCTGGTCACCGCTGCCGTGCCGCTCTCGCTGACGGTGACCCTGGGCGTGATGTACTTCGCCGGCTACTCGCTCAACGTGCTGACGCTGACCGGGCTCATGCTGTCGGTGGGCATGCTGGTCGACAATGCCGTGGTGGTCAGCGAGTCGGTGCACCGCCACCGTCTGGCGGGCGCCGACGCCCGCGACGCGACGCTGTCGGGCGTGCGCCGCGTGGCGCTGGCGGTCACGGCCGGGACCGCGACCTCGGCGATCGTCTTCCTGCCCAACATCGTCGGCGCCGAGAACCAGGTCACCATCTACCTGTCGCACGTGGCGGTCACCATCGCGGTATCCCTCGCGGCGTCGCTGGCGGTGGCCCTGCTGCTGATTCCGCAGCTCACTGCACGCCTGCCGGCGCCGCGACCCCCGCGCGTGCCGGCGTGGCTGCAGCGCGTGCCGGCCGGCTACGAGCGTCTGCTCGCCTGGACGCTGTCGCATCGCCTGATCACCACGCTGCTGGTGATCGCCTTCGTCGCCAGCGTGGCGCTTCCGGCGCAGTGGGTGCGCATCGACCTCTTCCCGCGCGAGGAGGCCAGCCAGATCGAGCTGCGCTACAACCTGCACGGCAGCTATGCCCTCGACACCGTCCGCGCGCAGGCGGTCGAGCCCATCGAGGCGCACCTGCTGGCCAACCGGGTCGCCTACGAGATCGAGGGCATCTATACGCACTATCGTCAGAGCCGCGCCGAGACGGTCATCAGCCTGCTCCCCGAGGATGCGCGCACCCAGAGCAGTCAGCGCATCAGCGAGCGCATCCTGGAGGCGCTGCCGCCCATCGCCATCGGCCGCCCCGGCTTCCAGTCGGGGCGGATCGGGCAGGCCGATCCGATGGCGGTGCGCATTCACGGCGACGGGGTCGAGGCGGTGACCGCGATGGCGCAGGCGCTCGAGCCGGTGCTGCGCGGGCTCCCCGAAATCGCCACCGTGGGCGCCGAGGATCTCGCCAGCGCCGAGGAACTGCGCGTGCGCGTCATTCGTGAGCGTGCGCAGAACTTCGGCCTGAGCGCGCAGGACGTTGCCGAGGTGGTGGCGGGCGCGCTGCGCGGCGCCGAGCTCGACCCGCTGCGCGGACCGGGCGGCGAGCACGACATGCTGCTGGAGCTGCGCGCATCCGACCGCGCCGACATCGACGCGCTGCGCAGCCTCCCGCTGCAGGGTGCGGACGGGCAGCGGCTGACCCTCGATCAGGTCGCCGAGCTCGGCTTCGGCGGTGCGCCGGATCGCATCTCGCGGCACGACCGACGCACCGCGGTGGAACTCCAGTTCACCACCGCCGAGGACGTGACGCCGCAGGATGCGCGCGCGGCCATCGCCGGGCTGCTAGATGCCTGGACCTTCGCGCCCGGCACCGGCTGGTCCTTCGGCGCCGCCTTCGACCGCGAGGCCGAGGCCATGAACGCCATGATGGTCAACATGCTGCTGGCGCTCGCGCTCATCTACCTCATCATGGCGGCGCTGTTCGAGTCCTGGCTCGCGCCCAGCGCTATCGTCTCGTCGGTGGGTTTCGCGGTGATCGGCGTGTTCTGGTTCTTCGCCGCCACCGGCACCAGCTTCACGGTGATGGCGCTGATCGGCGTGCTGGTGCTGATGGGCATCGTGGTCAACAACGGCATCGTGCTGATCGACCTCGTGCAGCGCCTGCGCCGCGAGGGCGTCGAGCGCACCGAGGCGCTGCTGGTCGCCGGGCGCGAGCGCCTGCGACCCATCGTCATGACCGCGCTCACCACCATCCTCGGCATGGTGCCGCTGGCGCTGGGTGACGTCGCCATCGGCGGCGAGGGGCCGCCCTACTACCCGATGGCGCGCGCCGTCATCGGCGGCCTGCTCACCGCCACCATCCTCACCCTGCTGGCGCTGCCGCTGGTCTACACGCTGCTGGACGACCTGGCGCGCTGGAGCGCCGGGGTGGCGCGGGCCGCCGTGGGCGGCACCGCCGGTACGGCCCGCGGCCGGGCCTGAGCCCGACCGGAACGCTCAGCCCCGCGCCAGCCGGCGCCGCAGCGCCCACAGCGACAGCGGCACGAACACCGCCGCGATGCCCGCCGCCCAGAGCAGCGCGCCGGCCGCCGGTGCCAGTACCGGGCCGCCCAGCAGCAGGCCGCGGCAGGCGTCGGTGAGCAGCGAGATCGGATTGGCGCCCACCACCGGCTGCAGCCATGCCGGCATGGTGTCCACCGGCACGAAGGCGCTGCTCACGAAGGTGATGGGGAACAGCGTGGTGTAGCCGAAGATCTGCACGTGCTCGGGGTCGCGCGCCAGCACGCCGGCCAGCACCATGATCCACGACAGTGCCAGCGCGAACACCAGCAGCAGCGCGATCATCGCGAGCGCGCCGGGCCACGGCGCTTCCATCCGGAAGCCGAGCAGGAAGCCGACCGCCAGCAGCAGCACCACCGACCACGCCTGCTTGACCAGGTCGGCGCAGATGCGGCCGGCCAGCGGCGCAGCGCGCGCGATGGGCAGCGCCCGCAGCCGGTTGAAGATGCCCCTGGTGAGGTCGGCATTGAGCCCGTGGCCGACGTAGGTGGTCACGAAGGCCATGTTCATGACGACGACGCCGGGCAGGATGAAGCGCAGATAGTCGGCCGTGGAGCCGGCCACCGCGCCGCCGAAGACGTAGAGGAACAGCACCAGGAAGATGATCGGCTGGATGCTGTAGTCGCCGAGCTCGAAGGGGTTGTGCCGGATCTGCAGGATGCTGCGCCAAGCCAGCGCGCGGATCTGGCGCAGCGTTCGTGCCGCCCCGATGCGTTCCGGGTGCGCTTCGCGGGCGGGGCTCATGCTGCGTCCTCCGTTTCACCGTCTGCCGATTCGGCGTGATGGCCGGTCAGCGCCAGAAAGACATCGTCGAGACTGGCGCCGCGCAGCAGCAGCTCGTCGACCGCGATGCCGGCGCCGTCGAGGCGGCGCAGCACCTGCGGCAGCAGCGCCGGATCGGCGGCGGGCACGCTGGCGCGGCGCTCGTCGGTCTCGGCGCGCTGGCCGCTGACCGCCTCCAGGATGGCGATCAGCTCGGGCAGCCGCGCCGGATCCTGCGCGCGCACCACCAGCGTCTGCGCGCCGACCCGCGCCTTGAGCTCGTCGGCGGTGCCCTCGGCAATGACGCGGCCGCGGTCGAGCACGACGATGCGGTCGGCGAGCGCGTCGGCCTCCTCGAGGTACTGTGTGGTGAGCAGCACGGTGGTGCCGTCGGCCACCAGCCGCCGGACCAGCCGCCACAGCGCCAGCCGGGCGCGCGGATCGAGGCCGGTGGTGGGTTCGTCGAGGAACAGGAAGGCCGGCCGCCCGACCAGGCTGGCGGCGAGGTCCAGACGCCGCCGCATGCCGCCGGAATAGCCCAGCACCGGGCGGTCGGCGGCGTCGGCGAGATCGAAGTCGGCGAGCAGCTCGTCGGCGCGCTGCGCCGCCGCGCGACGGTCGAGATCGAGCAGCCGCGCGATCAGCTTGAGGTTCTCGCGGCCGGTGAGCTTGTCGTCCACCGAGGCGTACTGGCCGGTGAGGCCGATGCGCCGGCGGACGTCGTGCGCCTGCGTGCGCACGTCGAAGCCGCCGACCGAGGCGCTTCCGGCATCGGCCTCCAGCAGCGTGGCGAGGATGCGCACGACCGTGGTCTTGCCGGCGCCGTTGGGGCCGAGCAGGCCCAGCACCGAGCCCGCCGGCACGGCGAGATCGACGCCGTCGAGCGCGGTGGTGGCGCCGAAGCGCCGGGTCAGGCCGTGTGCGGTGATGCCGTCGAGGGTCATGGCACTGCGGGTCGGGCGGGGCGTGCAAGCTTAGTCGCACCGCGTGACGCGGTGTCGACATCCCCGCGCCGTTGCGTGGATCACGTGGTGAGCCCGCTACCGTGGCACGCTTGGCGCCATGACCATCGAAATCCTCGCGCAGGAACCGCTGTTCTGGCTGATCGCCGGCCCGCTCGCCGCGCTGGCGGTGCTGCTGCTGATCGCGACCGTGATGCTGCGCGCCGCGCTCGGCCGCAGCCGCGATACGGCGCAGGCCGCCCGCGACGAATGCACCGCCCTGCAGGCGCGTGCCGAGTCGCAGGCCACGCGCCTCGCCGAGCGCGAGGCCGAGCTGGAGCGCGTGCGCGCCGAGGCCACCGACCTGCGCGACCGCCTGCACGCCGAGCAGACCGCCGCCGCCGAGCTGCGCACACGCATGGCGGCCGAGCAGCAGGCCGCGCAGGAGAAGCAGAAGCTGCTGGAAGCGACCCGCGAGCAGCTCGAGGAGCGCTTCAAGTCGCTGTCTTCGGAGGCTCTGGAAGCCAGCAAGAAGTCGCTGCTGCAGCTCGCAGAGCAGCGCTTCCAGCGCCAGGAGGAGCTGGCGAAGAACGATCTGGAGAAGCGCAGGCAGGCGGTCGAGGAGCTGGTCAAGCCGCTGCGCGAATCGCTGACCAAGCTGGAGAGCCACAACCAGAAGCTGGAGGCCGCGCGCAGCGAGGCCTACGGCGCCATCAACCAGCAGATGAAGGCGCTCATCGAGACCCATCTTCCGGCGCTGCGCGGCGAGACCGACCGCCTGGTCAAGGCCCTGCGCCAGCCGCACACGCGCGGCCGCTGGGGCGAGGTCCAGCTCAAGCGCGTCGCCGAGATGGCCGGCATGACCGAGCACGTCGACTTCAGCGAGCAGGAAAGCGTCAGCGCCGAGGGTGGCCGGCTGCGTCCGGACATGACCGTGCACCTGCCCGGCGGGCGGCGCATCGTGGTCGATTCCAAGGCGCCGGTGTCGGCCTACCTGGAGGCCATCGAGGCCGCCGACGAGACCGCGCGCAACGGGCTGCTCAAGCAGCACGCGCAGCAGCTGCGCAGCCATATCCATGCGCTTGGCGACAAGAAGTACTTCGCGCAGTTCGAGCGCACCCCCGAGTTCGTCGTGCTCTTCGTGCCCGGCGAGGTCTTCTTCTCCGAGGCGCTGAAGTCCGATCCGAGCCTCATCGAATACGGCGCCGAGCGCAAGGTCATCGTCGCCTCGCCGACGACCCTGATCGCGCTGCTCAAGGCGGTGTCCTACGGCTGGCGCCAGCAGGATCTGGCCGAGAATGCCGAGAAGGTCGCCAAGCTCGGCCGCGAGCTCTACGACCGCATCGGCACGCTGGCCGGTCACTGGCAGAAGGTGGGCAAGAGCCTCGACAGCGCGGTGGATGCCTACAACAGCGCCGTCGGCTCGCTGGAGACGCGCGTGCTGGTGTCGGCGCGCAAGTTCCGCGACCTGCAGGTCGGCGGCGAGGAACAGGAGCAGCTGCAGACCCTCGACCACGCCGCGCGCCCGCTTTCGGCGCCGGAGATGCAGCCGCCGGAAGACGGCGCGCTCGGTCACGAGCCGGAGGAGCCGGCATAGCGCGGGCTGCTGCGCGCACCCGTAAATAGCCGGGTTGCTTATTTAAGTTTTCGCCCTGTATCTTAAATAGTGGGTCGGGTAATGAAAGCTCAGCGATGCGCACCTTTCACGCAGGACGCTGGATTCCGCAGCGAGGCTACAAGAGCTTCCAGCCGGCGCTGATCAATCGGCCCTGGGTGCTGGACGACATGGAGATCCAGCACCTGCTCAGCAAGGCGGATCGCCAGCTCGGAAGGCTGGACATGGTCTCCGAGTACGTTCCCAACATCGATCTGTTCATCCGCATGCACGTGGTCAAGGAGGCCACCGAAAGCAGTCGGATCGAAGGGACCCAGACCCGTGTCGATGAGGCACTGCTGGATCGCGACGACGTGCCTTCCGAGAAGCGCGACGACTGGGAAGAAGTTCAGAACTACATATCCGCGATGGACCATGCCATCGGCGCCCTGGAGCGGCTTCCCATTTCTTCGCGATTGATTCGAGAGGTTCACCGGGTGCTGATGCAGGGGGTGCGCGGTGAGCACAAGCAGCCCGGTGCGTATCGAACCAGCCAGAACTGGATCGGGGGCGCCAGCATTTCCGATGCATCCTTCGTGCCGCCCGTCCACTCCAGCATCTCCGAGCTCATGGGCGACCTTGAGCAATTCGTGCACAACGAGTCGATATTCCTGCCCGATCTGTTGCGGATTGCGTTGGTGCACTACCAGTTCGAGACCATCCATCCCTTCCTGGACGGAAACGGTCGCGTGGGACGCCTGCTGATCGCCCTGTATCTGGTGCATCAGGGCATCCTGAAGCGACCGGTCCTCTACCTGTCCGACTTCTTCGAACGCAATCGGACGCACTACTACGACAACCTCATGCGCGTTCGCGAGAAGAGCGATCTTGCCCAGTGGTTCAAGTTCTTTCTCGTCGGCATGATCGAAACCGCTGAGCGCGGCATAGCGACCTTCGACGCGATCCTGCAGCTGCAGAGGGAGGTCGATGAGGCGGTGCAGGTGCTCGGCGCGCGGGCGGCGAACGCGTCCAGGGTCATCAGGGCGCTATACCAGTCGCCGATCATCGACGCGGCCAAGGTGAGCGAGATCACCGGTCTCACGCTTCCTCCCTCCTATCGATTGATCGAAGACCTGGAGCGGCTCGGGTTGCTCAGAGAGATGACCGGCGCGCGCCGCGGCAGGCTCTACATGTTCGAGCGCTACACCCAGCTCTTCCGGTCGTGACGCCTTAGGAGCGGTTCGCGCTGTCGGAGTGCTAGGGTCGGCGGCTCCGCGGGCCAAGAGGGCGCAGCACCCACCATGGAGATCAAGCAGCTCACCCAGCAGAACCGCCGCCACTGGATCTGCACGGCCATCGCCGAGGCCAACGCCGATCTTGACGGCGAGGCGCGGCAGCGCAAGTACAGCGCCATGGCGGAGAGCCCGTACCGCTTCTTCCGCGGCACCAGCCACCTGTTCTGGGCGGATCTGTACAAGGACTGGCGCTTCACCTTCTACGGCGGCACCGCCGGCACGCAGACCTGGATCCAGGGCGATGCGCACGTCTACAACTTCGGTGCCTTCGCCAACCACGACGGTGAAGTGATCTACGGGCTGGACGACTTCGACGACGCCATCGTCAGCGACTACCAGTACGACCTCTGGCGCCTCGGCATCAGCCTGGTGCTGGACGCACGCGAGAACGGCCATCACGACGAGGCCACCATCGAGAAGGCGCTGCGCCGCATGGCGAAGCGCTACCTGAAGGTGGCCACCGCCTTCGATCCCGAGCGCGCCGACGAGGCGGTGCACTTCACGGCCGACACCGCGCCGGCGCCGCTCGCCGGCTTTCTCGAGAAGGTGGGCAGCCGGAAGACGCGCGCGAAGATGCTCGGCAAGTGGACGCGCGAGCGGAAGAACGGACGGCGCGCCTTCGACTTCGACAATCCCAAGCTCAAGCGCCTGTCGCCGCAGCAGCGCAAGGCCTTCACCGCCGCCTTCGAGGCGTATCGGCAGACTCTGCAGGACCCGGTGGCCGACGCCCGCGCCCCCGGCTTCTTCGCCGTCAAGGACATCGCGCGCCGCGTGCGTGCCGGTACCGGCTCGCTGGGCACGCCGCGCTACTACGTGCTGATCGAGGGTGCAGGGGGCGGCGAGCATGACGACATCATCCTCGACGTCAAGCGCCAGGACGGCCCGGCCGCCTACGGCGCCATGAGCGCCGAGGAGCGCGCGACCTATCACGGCGTCTTCGCGCACGAAGGCCAGCGTCATGCGCTCGGCTTCCACGCGCTGGCCGAGCATCCCGACCGCTACCTCGGCTGGCTGGCGCTCGACGATGGCGTCTACTCGGTGCGCGAGCGCTCGCCGTTCAAGAAGGACTTTCCGTCGGACTCCCTGGACGGCGGCAAGCGCTTCGTCAAGATGGCGGGCATCTGGGGCGAAGTGCTGGCGACCGAGCACAGGCGCGCCGGCCGGGTGCTCAACGCCGATGCGCCCTTCACCTTCGAGCGCAGCCTGCAGGACGCCACCGACGGCGACGCAGCCGGCTTCAAGCGGCTGTTCACGGCCATCTCGCGCCACTACGCCGACTGCGTCACCAGCGACTACGAGCGCTTCCTGACCACGCTCGCGTGAGCCTCGCGGCCGGCAGCGGCCGGTGCTAGCCTGCCGGCACTACAACTAAGGCAGGAGAGGCGTCATGCTGCTGATTCTCGGGCTGGTCCTGTGGGCCGTCACGCACCTCTTCGTGGCGATGGCGCCGGGAGCGCGCGCGGGCATCATCGCGCGCATCGGCGAGGGTCCCTACAAGGGTCTGTTCTCGCTGGTGCTCGTGCTGGCGCTGGTGCTGATCGTGCTCGGCTGGCGTGCCATGCCGCCGGAAGCGCTGTACAACCCGCCGGTGGCGCTGCGCCATCTGACCATGCTGCTGGTGCCGATCGCGGTGGTGCTGTTCATCAGCTCGCGCGCGCCCACCGACATCAAGCAGATCATCCGGCATCCGCAGCTCACCGGCGTCAAGCTGTGGGCGGTGGCGCATCTGCTGGCCAACGGCGAGGTGCGCTCGGTGATCCTCTTCGGCGGCCTGCTCGCCTGGGCCGTGCTGGAGGTCATCTTCATCAATCGCCGTGACGGTGCCCGTCGGAAGCCCCCGCGCGTGGGCTGGCCGAAGACCCTCGTGAGCGCGCTGATCGGACTCGCCATTGCGGCGCTGCTCATCGTCGTGCACCCGTGGATCGCCGGGCGGCCGGTCCTGATGATGGGCTAGGCGGAATCGTCGCTGCGCGCCGGGCCCGGCTCCAGGATCTGCGGCCCGGGTCCGCGATCACCGAGCGTGTCGGCGGGGTTGCGCAGCGGGCAGGTCTCGATGGACAGGCAGCCGCAGCCGATGCAGTCATCCAGCTGGTCGCGCAGCTGAGCGAGCTTCTCGATGCGCTGATCGAGCTCGGCGCGCCAGTTCAGGGACAGGCGCTGCCAATCCTCGGCGGTTGGCGCCCGCCGGCTCGGCAGCGTATCCAGCGCCTGGCGGATGGCGTCCAGCGGCATGCCGGTGCGCTGCGCCACCTTGATGATGGCGATGCGCCGCAGCACGCCGCGGTGATAGCGCCGCTGGTTGCCCTCGGTACGCCAGCCGTGGATGAGGCCCTTGGCCTCGTAGAAGTGCACGGCCGACACCGCCACGCCGCTGCGCCGGGCGACCTGGCTGACGGTCAGCGGCTTGTGCCTGTCGTCGGGATGCGCGAGCGCCATCTTCGGGGCCCTTGACCTCAATTTAAGTTGAGGTTCTACCCTGAACGATGTGCGCGGCGCAATCCCGCTCCGCGCGCCAATGGAGGACCGCTCATGCCCCGCCCCCTGCACATCGCCCTGATCTACGGCAGCACGCGCGAAGGCCGCTTCTGCGACGTCGTGGGGGCGTGGACGGCCGCGCGCATCGCCGCCGACGGCGGCTTCACGCTGGACGTCGTCGATCCGGCGGAACTGACCCTGATGCCGCACCGGCACGAGTCCGAGGACTGCGACGAGGTGCGCGCGCTGCGCCGGCGCCTGGCGCGCGCCGATGCTTTCGTCATTGCCACGCCGGAGTACAACCACAGCTTTCCGTCCGTGCTCAAGTTCGTCATCGATCTGGTCGATGTGGAATGGGCGGGCAAGCCGGTGGCCTTCGTGTCCTACGGCGGGGTCTCCGGCGGGCTGCGCGCGGTCGAGCAGCTGCGGCTGGTATTCGCCGAGCTGCATGCGGTGAGCGTGCGCGACACGGTGAGCTTCGCGGGCCCGTGGGACATCTTCGACGGAACCGGGATGCCGCGCGATGACGGCCGTTCGGCGCGTGCAATGGCGACCATGCTGGGCCGTCTGCGCTGGTGGGCCTCGGCACTGCGCGATGCGCGCGCGGACGAGCCCTTTCGCCGCGCCGCCTGATCCCCGGCAGTGCTCAGTTGCAGCGCACCGTGAATCGCACCGGGACCCGGCCGATGGTGCCCTCCCGGGTCATGGTTCCGCTTCCGGAGGCACTGCCGGTGTCGCGCGAGAAGCGGTCCAGCCGGGTGCTCTCGTGGGTGATATCGCCGACCATCACGGTGAGCGCGAAGCGGTCGTCGGTCTGCGTGCCGGTGATGACCAGTCCGTCGCCGTCGGTGTCGGCGACATCGCTCCGGTCCGAGCGGAACCGGAAGCGCTGCGCGTCGATCGCCACACAGCGCACGTCGGCCGCGTACGCGATGCCGTCGACCGTGCCCTGGAAGCGACCGGCCGACAGCGTGCCGGCGTCGGCAGCCGGATCATCGCCACAGCCCGTCAGCAGCAGGGCACCGAGACCCGCGCACCAGCCGATGATCCGCATGGCCGGTGCGCGTGCCCGCATCAGTCGCCGCCACCCCAGCGCCACGAGAGCAGCAGCGACGACACCGCGGTGCCCAGATCGAGCTCGGTGGTGCTCTCGGCGAGGCGCGTGCCGTTGGCCGCCTCGATGGTGATGCGCGACGTGGTCGAGAGGAACAGGTAGGACAGCGACAGCGACAGGCTCAACCGATCCGTCAGCGCGTAGGACAGGCCGGCGTTGACGATCGGTGCCCAGGCCGAGTCGGAGTCGCCGCGGACCACGGTTTGGCCCGGATTGCCGGTGACCACGGCCAGCGATCGCCCGAAGTTGCGGTTGAGGGCATCGCTGAAGGCCGGCTTGAGCTCGACGTTGGTGAACCAGGTATAGGAAGCGCCGACGCCGAGGTAGGGGCGCAGCCGGGCCGACGCGTCGCGGAAGTAGCGCTGCAGCAGGATGGCGGGACTCCATTGCCGCGCGCTGGCGATGGGATTGTTCTCGGGCGCGCCCAGATCGACGTTGATGAGCAGGCCCGACAGTCCGGTGGGCCGCACGACGCCGTCGCCGTACAGGTCGAACTCGGCGGGCACACCGCCCTCGGCCTTCAGCACCCAGTGATCGGTGAGGTAGTACGACAGCGTCAGCGCCGGCGTGTGGGCGTTGCTGACGCCGGTCGATGTGCCCTCGGAGGTGAAGTCGGGATCGATGCCCAGCAGGCTGCCCACCACGCTCGGTGCCAGCCGGGTGCGCAACGGCTCGCTGGATTCCTGCGGCGCCAGATGGAACCATCCCGCCTGCAGTACCAGCGCGCCCTCGCGATAGGCCGAGGCCGGCATCGCCAGCGCGAGCATGGCGAGCGCAACGGATGCCCTGCCGAGTCGACGCATCATGGCCGCGCTCACGGCGATTCGGCGCTGCGGCGCTCCCAGCGCTGGGTCCGGCCGAGCAGGGATACGCCCAGGAAGCCGCGGACCTTCAGCGTCTGTCCGCCGTCCTGCAGCGAGACGCGCGCATCGTAGACCTTGCCGTTCTCCGGATCGAGGATGTGGCCGCCGCTCCACCGGTCATCGTCGCGGGTCAGGCCCCAGAGGATCTCCATGCCCTCGACCGGTTGTCCCTTGCGCTCGCCTTCGCAGGCCTCGCAGACCGGATCGGGCTCGGGTGGATCGATGAGCTCGACGATGCGGCCGCGGAGCTCGCCGTCCTCGATGCGGATCGCCACCACCGATCGCGGCTCGCCGCTGTCGTCGTCCATCGTCGTCCAGGTGCCCGCGGGCGTCGCATCGGCGAACGCCAGCACCGGGACCAGGGCGAGCAGTGCGGACGCGAGGCATCGCGCTGTCCTTGCGATCATGTCTCCTCCGGGTGGAACCGAGACCCGATCGTGGTCGGCGGATACTGAACGCGCGGCGAACGCCGCCGGACGATCAGGCCGGTTCGCGGCCCGGGCCGGCCATCAGCATGACGATCAGCGCCACCAGCAGCGACACCGCACCGATCAGTGCCGGCAGAAAGGCGGCCGCCCCCGCCAGGCTGGCTTCGCCGAGTGGCGAGTCCTGGAGGCTGAGTCCGTGGTTGGCGGCGAACATCCCGAACAGGTAGAACATGCCGTTCCCCCAGACTGCGATCACGATGCCCCAGCTCGCGATCGCGGCGCCGCGGGCGGTCACGGCCACGCGCGCGAGCGCGAAGCCGAGCACGATCGCCATGATCCCGTTGAGCAGCATGCCGAGATGGAGGATGCGCCACCCGCGCTCCGTCCCCGGCAGGTCGTACTCCAGGAACACCGGCAGTGGCGACAGCGAAATGCCCTGCAGCATCTCGAAGGTGAGCGCGAAGCCGCCGATCAGCGCCACGATCATGGCGGCGATGCCGTGACGGATCAGACGGTGGGTTGCGTGTGGGTGCATGCCGGTCTCCTCCGGGTCGTTGTGGATTGCGACCGACGCACGGCCGCGGGATGATGCCCGAACGGTCGTCCACCACCCGGGAGCACAAGCATATGACCATCACCCTCGCCGCCAGCACGCTCGTGCCGATGATCTCGCTCGCTGCCGGCATCGCCATCCTGGTGGTGCCGCGCCTGCTCAACTACATCGTCGCGGGCTACCTGATCATCTCCGGCGTGCTGGGCATCGTGAGCTGACCGCGCCGCGGCTCAGCGCGGACCGGCGTTGGGCACGCGCACGTCGGCCAGCCCCTGGCGCATGGCGTTGCGCAGCGGCGCCGGCATGGCCTCGAGGTCCGCGCGCCGGTAGGGGCGCTCGGCGCAGCGCTGGGCGTAGGCGTCCCGGGTTGCATTGATCTCCGCGAGATCGTCGCGGAAGCGGGCCATGCGCTCGTTGAAGGCGGTGGCGCGCTCGTTGTAGCGCTGCGCGGCCTCGCGCGACTCACCCACCGCGGCACGCAGTTCGGCCAGCGCATCGCGCTCGGCGTCCTGCTCGGCGGCGGCGGCGTTGAGGCGCGCCGATTCCGCGCGCAGGGCCTGTACCTGCTGCGCACACTGCTCGAGCTGGGCGGCCGACATCGGCTCGCGCTCCTGTGCGAGCGCGGTGGCCGACATCGCCACGCCGGCAATGGCACCCACGGTGAGACGGATGGCTGACTTCATCGGATGCTCCTCTGCATGCGGAAGGTCGGTGCCGGCTGCGGGCCCGACGACGGACTAGCGATCCTGCTGACTGTGCCGCAAACGCGCCAGCAATGCGACGGTCGGGAAGCCGTCGGGTACCAGCCCCTGTGCGGTCTGGAAGGCGCGCAGCGCCGAGCGCGTGTTGGGGCCGAGCAGGCCGTCCGCCGCGCCCGCGTCGAAGCCGCGGGCATTGAGCAGGCGCTGCATCTCGGTGACCTGGTCGCGGGTGAGCGCCTCCAGCGCCCGCGGCCATTCCGCGGCGAGGCCGTCGCCGCCGTCGATGCGCCGGGCGAGCAGGCCGATGGCCAGCGCGTAGCTGGTGGCGTTGTTGTAGCGCAGGATGGCGTCGAAGTTGCCGCCGACCAGGAAGGCCGGTCCGCGCGCCCCCGCCGGCACGAGGACGGTCGCCGCCGGCAGCTCGGGCAGCGCGCCGCCGTCCGCGGCGCGCACCCCGAGTGCCGCCCAGGCGTTCGCCGGACGGCCGTTGCCGGAGCCGGCCAGGGCGTAGTCGAAGTCGGCGGGCAGCACCACCTCGGCGCCCCAGGGCTGACCCTGCCGCCAGCCGGCACGGCTCAGGTAGTGGGCGGTCGACGCCATCACATCGGGAATGCTGTGCCAGATGTCGCGCCGCCCGTCGCCGTCCGCGTCCACGGCGTAGGCGCGGAAGCTCGTCGGCAGGAACTGGGTGTGCCCCATCGCGCCGGCCCATGAGCCGCGCATCGCGTCCGGGGCGATGTCGCCGTCGCCGATGATGCGCAGCGCGGCCAGCAGCTCGCGTTCGGCGAAGGTACGGCGCCGGCCCTCGAAGGCGAGCGTCGCCAGCGCGTCGATGGTCGGAGTGTCGCCGAAGTTGCTTCCGTAGCTGCTTTCGAGGCCCCATACCGCGACCAGCACGGTCGGGTCGACGCCGTAGCGCTGCGCCGCCGCCTCGATCGCGCCGGCGTGAGCCTCGCGCTGCTCCCGGCCCCGGCTCACGCGCGACGGCGATACCGCGATATCGAGGTACTCCCATACCTGCCGGGTGAGCTCGGGCTGGGCGCGATCGCGCTCGATGACCGCGGGCAGGTAGCGCGCCGATGCCAGCGCCGTCGCCAGTACCGGCTCGGCGATGCCCTCGGCTCGGGCGCGCGCTCGGAAATCGGCACGCCAGTCGGCGAATGCGGCCCGGTCGCCGCCCTCACCCGAATCGGCGGCGGCCGAGTCGCGCTCCGGCGCTCGAGCCGGATCCGGATCCGGTGACGGCGCCGTCGTCTCTGCAGGCGCGCTGTCGCGGGGCGCGCGTTCGGCCGGCGCGCTGGCGCAGGCGGCGAGCAGCAGGCAGGTGAGCACGGCGGTTGGTCGGATCATGCGTTTCCGGGGCGATGGCGAGTCCCGCAAGCGTAGCGGGCGCAGGGCATCCGCGCGATGGCGAGCCGCCGGCGCGCGCTGTTGCTACGCTTCATCGCACGCCCACGCTGGTCGCCGCATGACCGCATCCGCCGAATCCGTACCCGACTGGCTGCTGGCACCGACCGCTGCGGTGGTCGCGCGGCGTGTCGCCGCGCCGGGTGAGGCCGTCGATGCCGGCGCGACGCTGCTGGTGCTCGAATCGATGAAGATGCAGATTCCGGTGGCTGCGCGCGCCGCCGGGCGTGTCACCGAGTGGCTGGTCGCGGACGGCGATACCGTCACGCAGGATCAGCCGCTGGCCCGGTTCGAGGCTGCAGCGCTGCCGGCATCCGGCCCGCAGGCGGCGACCGCGGACACCGGCGGCGGCGAGCCGGGCCGGGCGGATCTGCGGGCGCGGCTGCACGCCACCGGCGACGATGCCCGTGCCGAGCAGCGCGATGCCCGCCATGCCCGGGGCTACCGCACCGCGCGTGAGAATGTCGCCGATCTCTGCGACCGCGACAGCTTCGTCGAGTACGGACAGCTGGCAGTGGCCGCACAGCGCGGCCGGCGCGATGCCGACAGCCTGCGCCGCGATACCGCTGCCGACGGTGTCATCACCGGCCGTGCCCGCATCGATGGCGCGGAGGCGGCGGTCATCGTCAACGATTACAGCGTGCTCGCCGGCACGCAGGGCTATTTCCATCACCGCAAGCTCGACCGCATGCTGGGCATCGCGCGCGACGAGCGGCTGCCGGTGGTGATGTTCGCCGAGGGCGGCGGCGGTCGGCCCGGCGATACCGATGTCACTACGCAGGTGGCCGGTCTCGAGTTGACCACCTTCGCGCTGTGGGCGGGGCTGCGCGGGGTCGTGCCGCGCGTGGCGGTGGCCAACGGCTACTGCTTCGCGGGCAATGCCGCGCTGTTCGGGGCCGCCGACATCACCATCGCCACGCGCCGCTCGTGGATCGGCATGGCCGGCCCCGCCATGATCGAGGGCGGCGGCCTCGGCAAGGTGGCGCCGACCGCGATCGGCCCCGCCGCCGAGCAGGTCGACAACGGCGTGGTCGATCTGCTGGCCGAGGACGAGGCCGACGCCACGCGGCTCGCGCGTCGCGCGCTCGGCCTCCTGCGCGGTACACGGGTTTCCGGCGTGGCGCCCGATCAGCAGGGCATCGGCGCCCTCTTGCCGGCCGATCGGCGCTACGCCTACGACGTGCGCCGCATCGTCGCGCAGCTCTTCGATGCCGACAGCGTGCTGGAGCTGCGCGCGGCCCGGGGCCGTGCCGTGCTCACCGCGCTGGCGCGCCTCGATGGCCGGCCCGTGGGCGTGCTGGCGAGCGACTGCCGGCACCTCGGCGGCGCGATCGATGCCGAGGCCGCCGACAAGGTGGCCGACTTCGTCGCCCTGTGCGGCCGCCAGGGCCTGCCCATCGTCTCGCTGATCGACACGCCCGGCTTCATGGTCGGTCCGGAGAGCGAGGCGCAGGGCGCGGTGCGCCGCATGTCGCGTCTCTTCGCCGAGGGCGTGCAGGCGCCGGTGCCCTGGCTGGCGGTGTTCCTGCGGCGTGGCTACGGCCTGGGCGCGATGGCGCTGGCCGGGGGCAGCTTCGCGCGGCCGGCCTACGCCGTGTCGTGGCCCAGCGGCGAGTTCGGCGGCATGGGGCTGGAAGGTGCCGTCAAGCTCGGCTATCGCCGGGAGCTCGAGGCCATCACCGATCCGGAAGCGCGCCAGCGCCGCTTCGACGCGCTGCTGGCGGAGGCCTACGAGCGCGGTCGCGCCACCGAGATGGCCGCGCATCTGGAGCTCGATGCGGTGATCGAGCCGGAGCGGACGCGGGCGGTACTGACAGCGGTCCTGGGCGCGGACTAGCGGCGCGTGGCCGAGAACATCACCAGCGTGCTCGACCGGCTCGAGCGCGCATCGAGCGGACAGCGGCGCGTCGCGGTGGCGGATCTGCTGCACGCGTTCTCCGGGCGCCTGTTCGGCCCGATGCTGCTGGTTCCGGCGCTGATCGTGATCACGCCGGTGGGCATGATCCCCTTCGTTCCGAGCGCGATGGCGGCGGTACTGGTGCTGATCGCGGGTCAGCGCGTGCTGGGCAGCGCCGAGCCCTGGGTGCCCCGGAGACTGCGCGAGCGCAGCGTGTCGCGCGCGCGCATGGTGACGGCATTCGGCCGTCTGCGGCCGTGGGCGCAGCGCGTCGACCGGCTGCTGCGGCCGCGGCTCGATGCGCTGACGACCGGCCCGATGCAGCGTGCGCTTTCGCTGGTGGTGGTGCTGCTGGCCGCGATCATGGTGCCGCTCGAACTGGTGCCCTTCGCGGCCGCGCTGCCCGCGCTCGCCATCGCGCTGCTCGCCCTGTCGCTCACCGCCAATGACGGGCTGTTCGGTATCGCCGGTCTGGCGGTGGCCGGCGGCGCCTTCGGGCTGCTCCTGCTGGTCTGACCGGGCGACCGGCGCCGCGTTCATCGGCGGTCCGGCGAGGGTGGGGCAGACTGTGCGCAGGGTTGCCCCGGGGGCTTTCGAGTTGGCTATGCGCAGATCCGGCAAGGGATGGCGCCGTCGCGTGCGGCGGTGGCTGCTGTGGAGCGTGCTGGCGGTCGTGGCCGGGCCCGGCCTGCTGGTGCTGCTGCTGCGCTGGGTCGATCCGCCGACCTCGGCCTTCATGGTGCGCGCGCACTGGCAGAGCGACGGTGGCGGGATCCATCAGGTCTGGGTCGACCTGGACCGCATCGCGCCGTCGCTGTCGCAGGCGGTGATCGCGGCCGAGGACCAGACCTTCGCCGAGCATCACGGCTTCGTGTGGTCGGCCATCGGCGATGCACTGGAAAGCAATCTCGAGGGCGGGTCGATCCGGGGCGGCAGCTCGATCAGCCAGCAGGTCGCCAAGAATCTGTTCCTGACGCCTGCGCGCACCTATCTGCGCAAGGTGGTCGAGGCCTACCTCACGGTGTGGATCGAGCTGCTGTGGCCGAAGGCGCGCATCATGGAGGTGTACCTCAACATCGCCCAGTTCGACGACCGCACCTTCGGCGCCGAAGCGGCAGCAGTGCGCCTGTTCGGGACCAGCGCCGCGACGCTGACGCCGGCGCAGTCGGCCCTGCTGGCGGGCGTGCTGCCCGACCCGGACGGTCTCGACGCGGCGCGACCCGGACCCTACCTGCGCGAGCGCCAGGCCTGGATCCTGCGCCAGATGCGGCAGCTCGGCACCGTGGCCTACTAGCGCCCTACGCCGCCGGCAGCGTCTCCCAGAGCGCGCGCATCGCGGCCACGGTCTCCGCATCGGTCGGGAACATGGTCTCGATGGTGAGTTCGGAGAGCGTGATGTCGACCGCGGTGCCGAAGACCGTGGTGGTGGTGATGAAGGACAGCGCCGTACCGTCGTCCAGCCGCAGCCGGAAGGGGATCGCGATGCTGGCCGCGGGCGATGCCGGCGGTGCCGGCTCGCCCGGTTCGGGGTAGCCGCGCAGCTCGGCGATGAGGTCGGTGAACGCGCTGTCGCCGGTGTGCTCCGCCAGCTCGGCCAGGCGTTCCAGCACATGCGCATGCCACTGCGCGTAGTTCAGCACGCGCGGACCCAGGCCGCGCGGGTGCAGGCTGCAGCGCAGCACGTTGATCGGGGGCTGCAGGAGCGCCGGATCGACGCCGCCGACCAGGAAGCCGAACATGCGGTTGGTGCTGACCAGGTTCCAGTGCCGGTCGACCGCGATCGCCGGATGCGGCTCGTGCCCGCGCAGGATCTGCGCCATGGCCTCGCGCGCGGCCCCGAGCTCGGGCTCGTCGAGCGCCCGTTCGCGATACACCGGCGCGAAGCCGGCGGCCACCAGCAGCGTGTTGCGCTCGCGCATCGGCACCGACAGGTGCTGCGCCAGCCGCATGACGAGTTCCCGGCTGGGGGTGGCACGGCCCGATTCCACGAAGCTGATGTGGCGCTGCGACACGCCGGACTCGAGCGACAGCGCCAGCTGACTGAGCCGGCGCCGCTGGCGCCAGGTGCGCAGGAGATCGCCGAAGTGGGGGGCTTGCCGGGTCATGGAGCGCAGCCTAGCGCTACCCGGTAACGGCGCCAATTACCTGCAGGGTCATCGCGCTCGCGCGCCGCGGGCGCCCCCGAACCCGGGGGGCTTCGATTGCGGGCGGCCCGGGGGTATGCTTGGGGTCTCGCCTTACAGGGGGTGGGCAGGACCATGGCGGAACCGGAATCCGGCGCCGGCGACCAGGGCACGCGGCGCGGCCCGCAGGGCACGCAGATCTTCTCGCAGAACGAACTCGACCGGCTGATCGCCGAGTCGGTCACCGAGGTGCCCGCGGGCGCCACCGTGTCGCTGCGCGGTGCCTCGGAGTCGGTGGCCGGGCGCGTCATTCCGCTGGACAGGCCCAGCCTGGTCATCGGCCGCGCGCCGCACTGCGACCTGGTCATCGACGAGGCCAGCGTGTCGTCCGAGCACGCCCGCATGACGCGCGACGGCGGCAACTGGCGCATTGCCAACCTGCTGTCCACCAACGGCACCTTCGTCAACGGCAAGCGCGCCACCAGCGCCGTGCTGCGGCATGGCGACCACATCCGGGTCGGGCGCATCGATTTCGTGTTCGAGGTGCCCGGCGGCGGTGCCGCGCCGGAGCCGGCACGACCCCGGCGCACGCTGTGGTGGGTGCTGGCGGTACTGGCAGTGGCCGGCGCGGCGCTGGCCTGGATGCTGACGGGCTGAGGCCCGTCCGCGGGCTCGCAGGCGCTTCGCCGCATGGACAGCCCGCGCTACACCCGCGACTACGCCGCCGGCGAGGACATCTTCCGCCAGGGCGACGCCGGCGACGAGGCCTTCATCATCGAGCAGGGCCGCGTGGCGATCTGGTCCGTCGGAGCCTCCGGTGAGCGCGAGGCGGTCGCCGAGCTCGGCCCCGGCGAGGTGTTCGGCGAGATGGCGCTGGTCAATCGCAAGCCGCGCGCGGCCGGAGCCTCGGCGCGGGAGCCGACGCGGCTGCGCGCGATCAGCCGCGCCCACCTGCAGCAGCGTCTCGACGCCAGCGATCCGCTGCTGCGGCTGGTGCTCGGCACGGTCATGGCGCGGCTGCGCGCCACCCTGGGGGACACCCCGTCACCGCCGTCGCGCGACCGCCAGCCGGACGACGCGCAGGATGCGCTGCGCGCGCTGCAGCAGGAGCACGCCATCTCGGCCGGGCTCGATGACGGGGAATTCCGCCTGCACTTCCAGCCCGTGCTGCGCCTGTCGGACCGTGCGCCGGTCGGCTACGAGGCGCTGGCGCGCTGGGAGCGCGACGGGCGGCTGGTGCCGCCGCCCGAGTTCATCCCGGTGACCGAGCGCTCGGATCTGGCCATCCGCTTCGGTCGCTGGGTGGGCGCGACCGCCGTCGCCGCCCTCGCGGCGCTGGACGATGCGGCTTACGTCTCGATCAACGTCTCGGTGCGCCAGTTCGGCGATGCCCTGGTGCTGGACCAGATCGCCGACGCGCTCGCCGAGCGCGGCATCCCGACCGCGCGCATGCGGCTGGAAGTCACCGAGACGCATCTGCTCACGCAGTGGGACAGCGCCATCGCCTGGCTGGACCGGGCGCGCGCGATCGGCATGGGCATCATGCTCGACGACTTCGGCACCGGCTACAGCTCGCTGGCCTATCTGCACCGCCTGCCGCTGACCGCGCTCAAGATCGACCGCAGCTTCGTCGCCACCATGCTCAGCGATCCCGCCAGCGCCAAGATCCTGCGCACCATCACGCTGCTGGCGCGCGATCTCGACGTGGACTGCATCGCCGAGGGCATCGAGAGCGACGCCCAGGCCGACGCGCTCGTCGACCTGGGCGTGGCCTACGGCCAGGGTTTCCTGTTCGGTCGCCCCGCGCCGCTCGCGGGTTGATCAGGCCGCCGCGCGCTCGCGGGTCGCGGCCATGACCGCATCGGCGGCGCCGATGGCATCGCCGCCGTTGCGCTCGAAGCTGTCGTTCCACAGCTCGTAGACGCTGAGGTCCCCGTGCTGCCAGGGGTGGAAGCCGGGCTTGTAGTAGGTCAGGTAGCTGCGCATCAGCCGCGGATAGAGGCCGCCCGGTCCGTACAGCCACCACAGGCCCTTGCGCCAGACGCGACCGCGGTTCTCCACGCCGTCCACCGCGAACATGTGCCGCATGATCAGGAAGACGTGGAACGGGAAGGTGAACGAGGTCATCATCATCGCGGCGATCCGCGTGCCGTAGCCGCCCTTCGCGACCCGCTTGTAGACGTCGAAGGCCACCGCCTTGTGCTCGATCTCCTCGACCGCGTGCCAGGCATACATGGCACGAATGCGCGGATCGGCATCGGCGAACAGCTCGCCGTTGAAGAAGCCGTGCGCCATCATCGCCGTGAGGTGCTCGGCGGCCGCTGTCTGCGCCAGCGTGAAGCGCCTGGAGAAGCGCTTGCGGAAGGTGCCGAACATGATCCGCTTCTGGTTCTCCAGGATCTCGTCGACGGCGATGCCCTGCGCCTTCAGCCGGTTGTTGAAGCGCGTGTGCACCATGCCGTGCTGGCCTTCCTGATAGGTGAAGTCCTTCACCTGCGCGGCCAGCTCGGGGTCGTCGATCTGGTCGCGGAAATCGCGCACGCAGGTGATGAAGAACTTCTCGCCCTCCGGGAAGAGCAGCGACATGGCGTCGAAGAAGCGCGTCTTGAAGGCGTCGCCGCCGAACCAGTACTTCGGGATGTCGCCGTCGAGGTCCAGGTCGGGCCCCTGACGCGGAACGATGCGTCGCTCGTGTTCGCTCATGCCGGTCTCCAGCAGCTTGGTACGCCTGGCACTCTAGGCAGCGCCGGGGGCGGGCGCTATGACCGCCCGCGACGGCAGGGAACCATTCGCGACAGCCCGCGTCAATCGCCGCCGCGGGCGCGCCAGGCGCTGGGCGTTTCGCCGGTCCAGCGGGTGAACGCGCGCGTGAAGCTGCGCCGGTCCGAGAAGCCGAGCCGCTCGCTGATGGTCTCGATGTCGAGCGTCGCGTCGGCGAGATAGCGCTCGGCCAGCTGCCGGCGCGCCTGCGCCTGCACCGCCCCGAAGCGCGTTCCGGCGTCGGTCAGGCGGCGCTGCAGGGTGCGCGGATGCAGCCCGATCTCCTCGGCCACGGCGTCGACGCCGGCGCCGAGCAGCGCCGGGCGGTGGGCGAGCGCGCGCTCGATTTCGGCCACCACGCCGCTGCGTCGTGGCACCGCCCGGGCGCGGCGCTCGATGCGCTGGCGCGCCTGCTCGTGCAGCGCCGGATAGCCGCCCGACAGCGGGAGGTCGAGCAACCGGCGCGGATATTCCAGCGCGTGCTGCGCCTCGTTGAAGCGCACCGGCACCCGGAAGAAGGGCTGGTAGGCGGCGGCGTGCGGCGGCGGCGGGTGCCGGAAGCGCAGCACCGTGAAGGGCGCGTCGTCACCAACCAGCATGCGGCCGAACTTCAGGATGGACGCGAACATGGCCTCGCTCAGCCAGGGCCGCGTCGGCGGGTCGGCGGACGGGTCGGCGAAGCGCAGTGCCAGCACCGCGGTATCGCCGTGCTCGTGCAGCGTCACCGTCAGCATGGGATTGATGAGCTCGCGCACCCAGTCGAAGATCCCGGTGGCTTCGCGCAGGGTTGGACTGGTGGTGAGGAAGGCCTCGAGATCGGGCAGATAGTCGAAGGCGAAGGTCTCGCCCAGCGCGAAGGGAAAGTGCTGATCGCGCGCGCTCGCCACGCAGCGCGCCATGAGCGCCTCCATCACGGTCCGCTCGATGGTGGCGGTCTCCAGATGCAGCAGATCGGTGGTGATGCCCAGCTCGTCGAAGATGGGCTGGATGTTGAAGCCGCAGCGCGTCGCCGCCTTGACCCAGTTGGGCAGCGTGATGAAGGGGATCGGATCGCTCGGCGATGCTTCGGGCACCATAGTCGGCAGTATGCACGTGCCCGCCCCCGCGACCGGAGCGCGCACGGCGATCAGCACAGGGAGATGCGGGAAGTGAGCCGAGCACGAGCCGCGGGCGGAACGCGGGACCGACGCCCCGACAACTGGTGGACGGGCGAGACGCGCTGGCGCGGCAAGCCGGTGTCGCGCTTCGACCTCGACACGGGCGTGGTGCTCGGCCGGCAGTTCATGCTGGCGAGCCAGCGGCGCCGCGGCAACTTCGTCTACGAGTACGACTGGCGCTCGCGCCTGTATACCGACGAGGACAACCAGGTGCGCCAGGCCGGCGCGACCTGGGGCCTCGCCCTGCTGCACCGGGCGCATCCCGGCGCCCAGACCCGCGCGGCGCTGCTGCGTGCGCTCGACTTCTGGCGCGCCGGCGAGCGCGTCGACGAACAGGGACGGCGATGGCCGCTCTATCCGGGCGACGGCGTGGCGCGGCTCGGCACGCTGGCGCTGATCGCGCTCGCCCACATCGAGCTGCTGCGCACCGATGACGGCGATGCCGATGCCCGGGCGGACTGGCTGGGGACCGTGCACGGCTGCATCGCGCAGATCCTGCGATTGCGCGACGCCAATGGGCGCATTCCCGACATCTTCGACGCGCACACCGGCGAAGGTATCGGGGAACCGTCACCGTATTCGGAGGGCGAGGCGCTGCTCGCGCTGTGCAAGGCCGCGCGCCACGCCGGCTGTGACGACCTCTGGTCCGCGATCGATGCCCTCGCCGAGGCCGGCTACGACGCCAACGTGCGGGTGGCCCGCGCCGAGGACGCCGACTCCGATACCACCAAGGGCTTCTACCAGTGGGCCTCGATGAGCTGGCACGAGATCATCGGAGCCGGCCGCGACCGCGCCGGGCTCTGGAGCGGCCGCCTGCTCGAGCTGGCGGTGTGGATGATCGATACCCATCGCATCCTGGAGCGCCGCCGCAACACCGCCTACGCCTTCGAGGGCCTGGTCTGCGCCTTCGATGTCGCCCGCCGCAACGACGACCCGCGGCGCGACAAGCTCGACCGCGTCATCCGCATGGGGCTCCGCAACCTCAGCCGCTGGCAGGTGGGTCACCATCTCGCCAATGCCTTCGTGGCCGATGCGCCGGCCGATGATCCGCACGCGCTCGGCGGCGTGCAGAACAGCCGCCGCAACGCCGCGTTGCGCATCGACGTCGCCCAGCACCAGACCCACGCGCTGCTGCTGGCGCTCGACATGTGGGTCACGCATACCGGGCGCTGATCGCCCGTTCCAATGGCGGCTGCGGCCGCCGACCGCTCCCGGTGCACACGGGCTTTACGTCATTTGACGTATGCCCCCGGGTGACCCCGCTCGCCAAGAATCCGTCCGACGCGCATTTCCTGCGTCCCGCCAGGAAAGGGGAATGCGTCAGGGGGACCCGCGGGGCGCACATTCGACGGAACCATCAGGGAGCAACCATGAAGCAACTCAGAAACGCCATCTTTCCGGCGCTCGCCGGCGCGCTCGTGTGGGGCGCGAGCAGCCCGGCCATCGCGGACGAGGCCGGCAGCGCGGTCAGCGGATCCTTCGGGGTCGACTACGCGTCGCACTTCGTCTCGTACGGTGCCGACGTCTGGGGCGGCGGCAGCGACTTCTACGGCTCGCAGTCGACGACCTTCGTGTGGTTCGACATCGCCACCAGTCTGCCCAACGGCTTCTCGTGGAATTTCGGCGTCTGGGGCGACGTCAACGATAACTCCGACGGCCCGGCCACCGTGGGCGGCAACATCCAGGAGATCGATACCTACATCGGCATCGGCTACGGCGCCGGCATCGCCTCCTTCGGCGTGACCTACCAGGAATGGAACTACGGCGGCGTCACCGCCGAGCGCATCCTCGACCTCAGCGTGGGGCTGGATGATTCCGGCGTCTGGGGCGGCGGTTTCGCCCTCAACCCGGGTCTGACCGTGCACATGCGCGTGGGCAGCGAGGCCGGTGCCGAGGAAGGTCAGGTATACGTGCTGTCGGTGGGCCCGGGCTTCGATGTCGGCTCGGTGTCGTTCTCGGTGCCGGTCGCGGTCGCGATGGTCTCGGACGACTACTACATCGAGGGCGAGGGCGGCTACGCCTATTCCTCGGTGGGTCTCTCGGCCTCGGTGCCGATGACCTTCGTCCCGGAAGCGTATGGCAGCTGGAGCCTGGGCTTCGGCACGACCTACTACATGACGTCCGAGGATGTCATCGGCAATCCGGAGGACGATTTCCTCACCGGCATCGTGAGCCTCGGCCTGTCGTTCTGATCGACGGTCGACGCGCCATCGCGTCACCGGAGGAGGCAGACAGTGTGGTGGCCGGTCCCGGGAGGGGCCGGCCCTTTTTCATGAAGGCGCCCGGTCGCGTGGCGGCAGTGCCGCCAGATCGGGGTTGTCGATGGCAAGGTGCGACTCGGCGGCGACCCGCAGCGCGGCCAGCACGGCCGGGTCGTCGGGCTGGAAGGTTCCGTCGCGCAGCGCCGCGCAGAGCGCTTCGCGCAGTGCCGCGACCGTGTCCGCATCGCGATGCAGCAGCGTCGCGAGGGCGGTGCGCTCGCGCTCGGCCAGTTCGGCGCCGTCGCGGAGCTCGCGGCGCACGATGTCAATGGCGCCCAGCGCCAGCCGGAGCTGGTAGCGCGCCTGCTTGGGGCCGGCTTCGCCGAGCCCTGCCAGCGCGGCGCGTCCGGCATCGAGCAGCTCGACGGCGTGGGGGCGGTTGGCGGCCATGTCAGTCTCCGCGTCCTTCCAGCAGATCGATGATGTGCAGCTCGGTCTCGGCCACGCGCCGGCCGATCATCGCTGGTTCCAGCGCCATGGTGTGGCCCCGTACGTACTGCCACCCGAAGGACTGGCAGACCACGCCCCACTTGAGCGCAGCCAGCAGTTCCCAGTAGCGCACGCGTTCCGGTTCGACGCGCGCGCCGCCGAGCGCGGCGTAGCGCGCCAGGAAGTCGTCGCGGGCCGCGAAGCCGCCGGCCGGCAGGTCATCGCGACCGAAGCGCCAGGAGCGCATGCACAGCCAGCCGATGTCCTCGGCCGGATCGCCGAGATGGGCGAGCTCCCAGTCCAGCACCGCCGACAGGCCGTCGGCATCGACGAGGAAGTTGCCGGTTCGGAAGTCGCCGTGCACCAGCCGTGGTTCCTGCGGTTCGGGCGTCTCGCGCTCCAGCCATGCGATGGCGGCCTCGAATGCCGGCAGCGCTTCACCGAAGGGCCGGTGCAGCCGCGCCAGCTCGGCCAGCTGTGCGCCCGCGTCGAGCCGCGGCAGGAAGTCGAAGGCGCCCGGATCGAGGGCGTGGACGCGCGCGAGTGCCCCGGCACACTGCGCTGCCAGATGCTGGCGCGCCTGAGCGAAGGCACTGCCGTGCACGATGCGACCGCCGAGGGTCTCGCCGTCGACGCGGGCGGTGACGAAACCGGCGCCCTGGCCGTCGCCGGCGTCGAGCGTCAGCAGAACGGCCGGCGTGGGCACGCCGCGCTCGGCGGCCAGCGCCTGCACGCGCGCCTGAGTCGCCTTGTCGAGCGCGCCCGGAAATTCCTCTGCGGCGCCCGCGCCGGCGAGCTGCAGCACGAGCTGGCGCTGCTCGCCGCCGGCCTCGACATCGAGCGCGATGCTGGTCGACGCGGCGCCGGCCGACAGCGCTTCCGCGGCGTGAACGGTCAGCGTTTCGCCGTGGCGCCGGCGCCATGCTTCGGCCACGCGTTCGGCGGCGGCGTCCACGCTCATGCCGGCTCCGCGCCGAAGTCGATGCCCGGGCCGTCGTCACGATAGGCCTTGAGCAGCCGGCGCGCCACCGACTGCATGTGCACCTCGTCGGGGCCGTCGTAGATGCGCGCTTCGCGCGCGTGCCGGTACATCACCGACAGCGGCGTGTCGGGCGTGAGGCCGGCGGCGCCGTAGACCTGGATGGCGCGGTCGATGACGTTGTGCAGCATGCGCGCGCCCAGCACCTTGATGACGGCGATCTCGTCGCGCGCCTGGTCGCCGCTGTCCATGCGGCGGGCGGCGGCCAGGGTCAGCTCGCGGGCGCTGCGGATCTCGGCGGCGCTCTCGAAGACGTGCGCCTGCATGAGCTGCTTCTCGGCCAGCGCCTCGCCGAAGGCGCTGCGCGCATGCAGGCGCCGGCACATCAGGTCGAATGCGCGCTGTGCCTGCCCCAGCCAGCGCATGCAGTGGAAGATCCGCCCCGGACCCAGCCGCTCCTGCGCGATGGCGAAACCGGCGCCGCGCCGGCCCAGCAGATGATCCTCGGGTACGCGCAGGTCCTCCAGCGCGATCTCGTAGTGATTGCCGGCAATGCCCAGCGCCGGAAGGTCGCGCACGATCCGGTAGCCGGGCGCATCGGTGGGAACGATGATGAGGCTGAACGCCCTGTGCGGTGGTGCGTCGGCGTCCTCCGTGCGGCACATCACCGTGGTGTAGCGCGCCTGCGCAGCGCCGGTGGTGAACCACTTGCGGCCGTTCACCACCCAGTGCCCGTCCTCCAGGCGCGCGGTGGTGGCGAGCTGCGTCGGGTCCGAGCTCGACACCTCGGGCTCGGTCATGGCGAAGCTGGGCAGGAACTCGCCGGCCACGATCGGACGCAGATAGCGCTCGTGCCAGGCCGGCGTGCCGTGGCGCCACACCATGAGGCTGTCCTGCAGCGACGCCGTGCCCAGCGCCAGCATCGCCCAGTACGAACGCCCGATGACCTCGTTGATGCGCACGTACGCCATGAAGGAGAGCCCGCCGCCGCCCAGCTCGCGCGGGTGCCCGAGCGCCCACAGCCCCGCCGAACGGGCCTGCTCGGACAGGGTCCGCAGCAGCGCGTCGCGGGTGGCGTCGTCGGCCGCTTCCAGCTCCGCCTCGCGCGGATAGACGACCTCCTCCACGAAGCGCAGCACGCGCGCGCGCAGGTCGTCGGCGTCGGCTTCCATGTCCGGTCTCCTCCTCCGGTGTCGCCTCGGCATTCGGAGGCCCGACCATAGCAGGCCGGCGGGGGGCCATCCCGCCGACCCGCGGCGGCGACCGGGCGGGTCGTGTCCCGGCCGTCGCCGCGCGTCTCCTCAGAAGGTCAGCTTTGCCATCAGCAGGAAGGAGCGGCCGGGCTCGGCCAGCGGGCGAACGGTGTCGAACTCCTGGCCGTAGGTGGCGCGGTCGGCGTAGGCCTCGTCGAAGACATTGTTGGCCTCGACGCGCAGCACCAGGGACTGCGCCAGCGCGGCGCGGTACTCGGCGTAGACGTTCAGCACCTCGTAGGCCTCCAGCGCCTGTCCGCCGGCGTCGACGGGGTCGGTGTTCTCGAGCGCGGCGTCGACCGTGCCGCCCAGGGTCAGCGGCAGCGTCGCGAACTGGTGACCGACTTCCAGCGCGATGATGCGGCCGAGTGGTGTCCCCAGGTACTGCGAGGAATAGGAGTCCGCCGGGAGGCCGTTGAGGGTGACCTCGGTGTCGGCATAGCTCAGTCGCGCGAAGCCCGGGCCCCACTGGTAGCCGGTCGCCAGACGGTAGCCCTCGGACTTGAAGTCGGTGGTGAGTGTCGGTCCCTCGCTGTAGGATTCGTCGCGCGCATCGGTGAAGTCGCTCTCGAAGATGCCGCCCTCCAGGGAGAAGCCGCCCGCCTTCGCCTCGAACCCGGCCCGGTAGCTCGCCGCGCGCACGCCGTCGATGTCGCCGTACTCCCACTCCGGATTGAGGATGTAGTTCTCGGCCAGCCGCACGCCGCCGAAGACATCTGAATAGCCGGCGTTGAGGGCAAGCCAGTCGGTCGCCTGGATGGTGGCGGCGATGTTGCCGCTGACGCCGTCGTTGTCGATTCCGCTGCCGTCGACGCCGGTGAACCGCTCGCGGTCGAAGCGCGCGCCCAGCGACACCGCCAGTCGCGCCAGTGGATTCAGTCGCGCCTGTGCGAACACGCCGACGTTGTCGGCTTCCTCGCGCAGCTCCGCGGTCGCCGGGTCGCGGTAGCTGGCCTCGTCGGCGAAGAAGTCGACGCCGGCGGTCAGCGTGCCGAGCCCGAAATGGAAGCGGTTGCGCAGGTTGCCGGAGACGCTGGAGGTCTCACCGATGCTGCCGAAGGGTTCGGGCACGTCGATGCGCGTGCGCCCGAAGCCGAGCACGGCTTCCGGATCCCACAACCCACCCGCGTCCACCGTGCTGTAGCCGAGCGTGAAGTTCTGCCGCTCGAGCTCGTAGCGGCGCACATCCGGATCCTCGCGCCCGATGAGGTCGCCGATGTTGGCGCGGAACGGCCGGTTGGCGTCGTCCAGCACGCGCTCCGCGGAGAGCTCTATGCGGTGCCCGTCCCGCTGGTAACCGGACTTCAGCAGATAGCTCAGCATGTCGGACTCGGTGCCGGGCACTTCGGAGCCGTCGCCGTCCTCGTAGTCATCCCCGCTGACGCGGTTGAGGTAGCCCAGCCCCTCGAAATCGCCGGCTCGGCCGTAGGCGGCCACGCCGGTGCCGAGGCGGCCGCTGTTGCTGTCGAAGGCGGCGCTGGCGAAGCCGCCGGCGCGTCGCCCCTCGGACAGCACGTCGTCGACATCGACGGTCTCGTAGGCGATCGAACCGCCGAGCGCGCCCGGGCCGGCATCGGCCGGCGCCACGCCGGGATCGACGCGCGCCAGCTTGAGCAGGCTCGGGTCGATGATGTTGGTACCGGCGTGGTGGAAGACCTTGTTGTTCTGGCGCGCACCGTCGATGCTGACCGCGAGCTGGGTCTCCTCGACGCCGTTGACGTAGACCTTCTGCGACAGCGGGATGGCGCCACCCACGGAGACGCCGGCCTCGCCGGCGAAGACCTGCTTGACGGTGGCCGGATTGCGCCGCTCGAGCTCGGCGGGCGTGATCGTGATGCTCCCGGCGCGGTCGGCGGCACCGGCGTTCTCGTCGTAGGCGGCAGCGCCCTCGATCTCGATCGGCGCCAGGGTGGCGCTGTCGCCGCCTTCGGTGATGACGACGCCGCCGTCGGTCAGCCGGTAGCCGAGCCCGGTGCCGTCGAGCAGGCGTTCGAGGCCCTCGCCGACCGTGAAGCGGCCCTGCAGGCCCGGGCTCGACTTGCCGTCGGTGAGCGCGCCGTTGCCGCTCAGCGCGAGATCGGCGGCCACCGCGAAGCGGTTCAGCGCCGCGGTCAGCGGGCCGGCCGGAATGTCGAAGCGCCGCGCCTCGGTGGTGGCCGCCTGGGCGTGCACGGCGGACAGCGGCGCCATCGCGGCCATCAGGCCGGCGCTGCCGGCGGCGAGGGCGAGCGCGAGGATCGGTGCGCGGGTGCGCGCCGGGCGGTTGGAAATGGTCATGTGTGCGACTCCCTGATGATGCGTGGCGGTGCTTTCATCAGGGAATCGAACGAGGCGCCCGAAAGGGGAACCGCGCCGGGCGTCCCGTTCGCCCGGGTCAGCGCTTGTCCGCCACCACCGTGGTCCACCACGGCAGCGGGCAGTGGATGCGCACCGGCAATGCCTCCGCGAGCATCGCCAGCGCGTGCCCGGGGTCGTCGAGTCGGTACACGCCCATGACGGCGAGCGTTGCGACCGCCGGATCGACACCGAGGTATCCGTGCCGGTAGCGCCCGATGGCTGCGACCACCTCGCCCAGCGGCATGTGGTCCGCGACCAGCACGCCGCGCGTCCAGGCCGCGTGGTCGTCGGTGACCGCGAAGCGCGCCGTGACGCCTCCGGCATCGAAGCGGACACCATCGCCCGCTTTCAGCACGGTGGGGCCGTCGGTGCGCCCGGGTTGCAGTGCCACCGCCCCTACGTAGACCGCGGCTTCGGTGTGGTCGGCCTGCCGGCGGGCGCTGAAACGGGTGCCGAGCGGCCGCAGCCGGCCGTGATCGCTCGCCACCACGAAGGGGCGGTCGGCGCGGTCCGGCGCCGTTTCGACCAGTATCCCGCCGGCGACGAGATCGACGTGCCGGCGCCCGGTGTCGTAGTGGACCGAGATGGCGCTGGCGCTGTCGAGCCAGACGCGTGTGCCGTCGGCCAGCGTCACCGAGCGGGTTTCGCCCACTGCCGTGCGGTGATCGGCGAAGCGGCTGCGCGCCGCCGTGCCGAGCGGCGTGTGCGACCAGGCCATCCAGCCGAGCGGGGCGATCGCCCCCAGACCGGCCAGCGTCTTCAGCGCCCGGCGGCGGCTCCCGCGGTGCTCGCGGCCGGCGGCCAGCGCGCTCGCCGCCGCATCCGAGCCGGCGCTGTCCTGCAGCTGCGCGAACCGCTGGCTGACGGATTCGACATAGGCCCAGGCCGTGCGATGCGCGGTCGAGCGCTCCAGCCACTGCCGCCACCCCGCCTCGTCGCGCGCGGTGGCGGCACCGGAGCGCAGCAGCGCGAACCACTCCGCGGCCTGTTCCAGGCTGCGGAAATCGGGCTCGCGGCGGCGCGGCGGCACGGCGGTCACGCCGCCGCCTCGTCGAGCTCTGCCTCGAGCAGCGCGCAGTGCAGCATCGCGCGCGCCATGTACTTCTTGACCATGCGTTCGGACACCTCCAGCCGGGCCGCGATCTCGCGATAGGTCAGCCCGCGCACCTGGGCCAGCACGAAGGCGTCGGCCACCCGGCGCGGCAGGCTCGCGAGCATGGCGTCCATCTGGCACAGCGTCTCGATGACCATGGCGTGATGCTCGGCGGGCGGCGCCGTCGCCTCGGGCTGGGCGGCGAGCGCCTCCAGCCAGGCGCGCTCGATCTCGCGCCGGCGCCACAGATCGACGCACAGACCCCTGGCGACACGGCTGAGATAGGCGCGCGTGCCCTGAAAGCTGTCGAAGCGGCGCGGCGTCACCAGCAGACGCAGAAAGGCGTCGTGCGCGAGGTCGGCGGCGGTCTCGGTACACCCCAGCCGGCGATGCAGCAGCGCGTGCAGCCAGCCGTGATGACTGGCGTACAGCGCCGCGACGGCGTCGGGTTCGGCGGATGCGTGCAAGACGGGCTCCTGTGCGCGAGCCGGCTGCACGGCAGCGCATGACATCAGGGGCAGGGATTGTAAATACAAATCATTCCCAGTGCCATCGTTGGGCGGCGACTCAACGCGATTGACATTCAAATGGCAATAGTTATCATTCAATGCATAGCAGGCTCGCCTCCCGCGCCATGGCCCGGGAAGCGCGCGTTCTCCTTCACCCGGCTGGACGGGCCCGTGTGCGCTCCCTGCCGGACGGGTCCGCATGCCGCCAGCGGCGGCGTTTCACGGGAAGGTTGATGAGGGCTCGTCCGTTGCTTCGGTGCCGCGTGCTGCTGACCGCCCTCGCGGGCGCGGCGGCCGTGCCCGCGGGCGCCGACGGTTCCGCTGCACGGTCGCTGGAACCGATCGTCGTGACCGGGACGCGCACCGAGCGGCCGTCGGCAGATTCGCCGGTGCGTGTCGAGGTGGTCGACCGGGAGGAAATCGACCGCACCCATGCGCGCACGCTCAAGGAGGCACTGGAGAACGTGCCCGGGCTGCAGCTGCGTCCGATCCACGGCAAGGCCGGATACGAGGCTTCACTGCAGGGCCTCAGCGGCGAGCAGGTGCTGGTGCTGGTGGACGGGCTGCCGATGACCGCGACCACCGGATCGACCGTGGATCTCAGTCAGCTGGCGCTCGCCGATGTCGAGCGCATCGAGGTGGTCAAGGGCGCCATGTCCGCGCAGTACGGCAGCGCCGCGATGGGCGGCGTCATCAACGTCATCACGCGCGACATCGCACCCGGCCTGGCAGGCAGCGTCATGCTGGATGCCGGCAGCTACGGGGCGCAGAACCCCTCCGGAGACGCCTTCGTGCCGGGCAACCGCCACGGCCGCTTCCGCGTGCAGGGCGGCAGTCGCGAATGGCGCCTGCGGCTCGCCGGCGACATCCGCGACAGCGACGGCGTCGACCCCGAGCCGGCGACCTGGTCGCAGCCCGGCGATGCGGTGCAGCGCCGCCAGCTCGACCTCCGCGGCGAGTGGCGCCCGCGCGCCGGCAGCACGCTGTATCTCGGCGCCAGCAGCTTTCGCGAGCGCGCCGTCAGCCGCTTCCTCCAGAGTCTGCCGGGTCGCGAGGTCGAGCAGCAGAAGCGCGAGGATGCGCAGCGCCTGCGCCTCGGCGCCGGCGGCGAATGGCACGCCGCGAACGGCTTTCGTCTGCGCCTGGATGCGGTCGACGAGACGCTCGACGACGAGACCCGCAAGCACGCGGCCGGCAGCAGCTTCGACGATCGCGACGCCGAGCTCGGGCTGACCCATGTCACCGCGATCGCGGACCTGCCGGCGCTCGGCGGCCATCTGCTGCAGCTCGGCGCCACCTGGCAGGAAGCATCGCTGGTGCAGTCGATCGACGGCGGCAGCGAGCTCGACACCGCGGGCACGGTCGCCCGTGACAGCCGCGAGGTCTTCCTCCAGGACGACATCTTCATCGGCGACGACTGGGAGCTTCTGCTCGGTCTGCGCCACCAGGACGATTCCGACTTCGGCGGCCATGCCGCCCCCAAGGTGAGCCTGCGCGGTCGGGTGCTGGAAGCCGGCGGCTGGGAGGGCGTGCTGCGGGCGGGTTGGGCCGAGGGCTATCGCGTGCCCGATCTCAAGGAGCGCCGCTACCGCTTCGATCATTCCTCGCTGGGCTATGTCGTCATCGGCAACCCGGACCTGCAGCCGGAGACATCACGCAGCTGGCAGCTGGACGGGCGACTCGGGCGCGGGCCGGGCACCTGGCTGGACATCAATCTGTTCGACAACCGGCTGCGCGACCTCATCCAGGTCGACACCGCCGACGCGCCGGTGGTCGACGGCGTGCAGCAGTTCACCTACGAGAACGTCGCCCGGGCGCGCACGCGCGGCGTGGAGATCGCGGCGCGCTGGCAGGCCTCGCCCGCGCTCGCCCTCAGCGCCGGCTACACCCGCATGCGTACGCGCGACGAGGACACCGGCAGCGCGCTGACACGGCGCCCCGATCACCAGGCGCGCCTCGGCGTCGACTGGCAGGCGGCCCGCCGCGTGGCCGTGAGCGCGCGCGGTCGCTACCAGAGCGACGAGCTGGTCGCCACTGCCGACGGCGCGCGGTCGCCGTCGTGGCAGGTGCTCGACCTCGCGATCAATTTCGACTGGTCGCGCAGCACCCGCTGGTTCCTGGGCGTCGACAACGTCTTCAACACCCAGCGCGACTTCGCCGACCCCAACGATTTCGGCCCGATCGACGGGCGCTTCGTCTACGCCGGGCTGCGTTATGCCTGGCGTGTCCACTGACCCTGCCACCCCGTTCCCCGGGAGGACCTTCCATGCAATGGCAACGACTGATTCTGCTCGCGGTATTCCTCAATCTCGCCGTCACCGCCTGTGACTCCGGCTCCGACGGCGGAGGCGGAGGCGGCAACGACGATGGCGGTGGTGACGACGTCGCCCAGCGCGCGTGCGGTGATGCCGACGAGAACGGCGTCGTCACCTGCACGGTCGACGCCATCGCGCAGGACACCCACGTCCATTTCGACTTCGACAGCGGCGAGGTGGTGGCGCTGAGCGACGCCGAGGCATCGGACTCGGAAGCCTGGGACATCGCCTTCCGGCGCTATTTCCTCATGCTCAACGGCGGCGCGTCGGGTCCGGGCAGCGTGGGTGGCGCGCTCAGCGTGGCCCAGGACGACTTCTACGCCGAGGGCGGCGAGCCCGACGCCAGCGTCTTCACCAACGCCACGCCGGAGAGCGAGTACGAGCATCTGACCGGCGAGCTGCCCGCGGTCGAGGACTGGGTCACCGACAGCGTCACCACCGCCTTCGACGTCGGCGTGGAGCGCGGCCCCACCACCTATGACTACGGCTGGTATCGCTACGACGTGACCACCGGCAACATCAGCGCCAACCCGGACAACGGCTGGCTGCTGCGGTCCGGCGAGGGCGACAGCTACGCGCGCATGCGGGTCACCGCCATCGACTTCCCGACGCGCGCCGGCAACGGCATCCAGTCCTTCGAGATCGCGTTCGACGTGCAGCCCGCCGGTACCCAGCAGCTCAGCGGCACCGCGACCTTCACCGGGTCGGTTCCGGGCGAGGGCGGCGAAGTGTGCTTCGACTTCGACGCCGACGAGAATGTCGACTGCACCGGCACGGCCTGGGACCTGAAGGTCGCCTTCGTCGGCCGCGACTTCCACCTGCGCACCAACAGCGGCCCGAGCGGCGACGGCGATGGCGGCGCTCTCGGCCCGTCGGAATGGAGCGAGCTCTCCGCGTACCCCAGCGCCACCACCTCCGGCGACGGTGGCTCCCTGACCAGTCTCTACGTGGCCGACACCACCGGCGGCATCTTCGCCGACTCGAGCTGGTACGCCTACGGGGTCGCCGGCGGCCATCTGCTCTGGCCGAACTACCGCGTCTACACGGTGGCCACGGATACCGGGGATGACGCCGCGCCGCGCTATGCCCTTCAGCTCATCGACTACTACGACGAGAGCGGCGAGACCAGCGGCACGGTCACCTTCCGGTACCGGCCCCTGTCGGCGGAGTAGCAGCCACCGGGGATGCCGCCACCGGGCTGTACCGGTGGCGGCGTCATCCCGTCAGGAAGCCGCCCGCAGGCGTACGCAGGGATCGGCCTTCGGCGGGCGCACGCGCATGTCGCCGGCCCCGGTGCCGTCGGCGCTGAAGCGCAGCAGCACGCGACTGGCCGACGGCACCGGCCGGCCGTCGATGCGGCGCGGCGGGTAGCGTCGCTCGGTAGCCGCCCAGCGCACGGCGGCGTCCTCGAAGACGCCTTCCGGCGACGACTCGAGGATGTGCATGCCGGAGACCCGCCCATCGGTGCCGATGGCCATGCCCAGCAGGACATGGCCGGAGTGTCCCTGCGCCAGCGCCTCGTCCGGGTAGTCCGGTGCGGCGGGCAGCGTGTCGGGGATGCGGTAGACGGTCGCCTCGCCGGCGCCGGCATTCACCGCGAGCTGATACCGCGCGTCGAGCAGGCCGCGCCGATGCGCGCGCGTCAGCGTCGGATGCGCTTCGGGATGGCGCGCAACCCGGGCAAGCGCGTCGTTGATGAAGGCGGCCAGGGTCGGGCTCGGATGGTGGCTGTCGAGGTAGCCCACCAGCCGTTCGGCGCAGGCGACCGGGCCGTTGAGCCTGCACTCCATGTCGGCGGAGAAGCGCAGCCAGCGCAGGTTGTGCTCCTCGCCCTGCACGCAGAGCGCATCGAGCTGGGCGACGGCGACGGACGGACCACCGGCGGCGGCCGGCGACAGCCAGCCAAGGGTCGCGCACAGCGACAGCACGAGCATCTCACGCATCGGAAGTCCCTTTCCAGGCGCATCGGCGCAGGCTACGGAGCGGCAGTATCGGGCGACCGGATGCAGGCTGTCGAGAGTCCGGGCGGTTCGGGTGGCGTCCATGCCGGCCGCGGGTTCTCGGCCGACGGCATATTCTCGACACCCTCCTGCGTCGCTGGCAGGGGCTCGCCGTCCCTGCGGACGCGGAAATGGAAGCGCGTGCGCGTGATCGCCGGGACGGCCTCGCCGTCGACGCGTCTCGGCAGATAGCGGTGCCGGAGTGCCGCCTCGCGCGACGCCGCCCCGAAAAGGCCCGGCGGGGATTCGTCGAGGATCCGGGTGGCGGTGACGGTGCCTTCGGCGGAGACGGCGATCTCGACCAGCGTGTAGCCGCCACCGAAGCCGCTATGCAGAGCCTCCGGCGGATAATCGGGAGGTGCCCGCTCGATCACCCGCAGCGGCGCGGTCTCGCGGCGCGGCTGCGGCATCACCCGATGCTGTGCGTCGATCACGCCCGCTGCCTCGGCGCGCGCCAGGAGCGGCCGCGCATCCGGGTAGCCGGCGAGTCCGGACAGACCGTGGTTCAGCAGGCGCAGCAGCTCCGGAGTCGGCTCGGGCAGGCGCGCGTAGTCGAGCAGGCGGCGGGCGCAGGCGGTCGCACCATTCGCCGCGCAATCGATGCGCAGGGCCATCTCCACCCAGCGGTGCGCATCCGTCTCGTCGCGCGGGCATGCGGCATCGATCTCGCCCAGCGCAAGGTCGTGGTCGCCGTGCCGGGCATGGGCGAGCGCGAGCAGGTAGCGTGTCGCCGGTTTCGGCGGCCGGCATTCGCGGTCGATGATCGGCTGCAGCAGATTGACCACCCGGTCCCACTGTTCGCGGCTGGCGTGGATCTGCGCCGCGAGGGCGCGCATGTCGTCGACGAGGCGGCCCTGCACGTAACGATTGGCCGCCGCCCGGAGCGCCGCTTCGAGTGCTTCATCGGCGCGACCGGCGCGCAGGTAGTGGCCGGCGAGCCGGGCGCGCACGATGCCACCCGCGAGGCTGGTGGCACTGGTGAAGTCGCGCAGCGCTTCGTGCTCGGCCCGGGCGGCCTCGCCCTCGAGGTTCGCGGTCTCGTGCAGTCGCGCGGCGAGATGGTCGCTGACCGTGCCATGCCCGACGCGCTCGGGATGGCAGCGGTATTCCGGCGCGCCGACCGCCGGAAGGGCGGCGAGGGCGAGCAGCGTCGTCAGCACGGCCGCGCTCGGCTTGCGCATGGTCATCGTCTCCCCCGAGGGTTGCGTGCCCGATGGCCTCAGGCGGCCAGTTCCCGGGTGACCGCGAAGCCTCCGAAATGCGGGGCGTCCCGGCAGGGATTCCGGTTGCCGCCGGCTTCGCTGCCGCGTCGGACGTGGAACCGGTTCAGGGCGATGAGGGTGCTCATGGCGGGACTCCTGGTTCGGAAGGCGGGGATGATGGCGTGGCGGCGGTGCCGCTGGCCACGACCACCGGGTGGCCCAGCCGCGGGTGTGGGATGACATCGGCCGTCACGCCGAAGACCGCCGTCATGATCGCGGGCGTGATGATGTCCTCGGGCGTGCCGTTGCGGTGCAGATGGCCGTCCGTGACCACCGCGACGGTGTCGGCGTACTGGCTCGCGAGGTTGGGGTCGTGCAGGATCGCCAGCACCCCGTTGCCGGCGTCGCAGAAGCGGCGGGCGGTGTCGAGCACGCCGTGTTGGTGCGCCAGGTCGAGATTGTTGGTGGGCTCGTCGAGCAGCAGATAGGCGGGCGGCGCGTCACCGCCCGGCCCGGGGCCGATCTGCGCCAGCGCGCGCGCGAGCTGCACGCGCTGGCGCTCGCCGCCGGAGAGCGTGGGATAGCGTCGGTGCGCGAGATGGTGCGCCCGGGTGGCGCGCAGCGCCGCATCCGCCGCGGCGAGATCCTGCGCGCGGGTCGAGGCTCCGGCGTGCGGGGCGCGGCCGAGCAGCACCACATCGAGCACCGAGAACGGGAACGCCAGCGCGGTTGCCTGCGGCAGCACCGCGCGGCGGCGCGCCAGAACCCGCCCCGGCACGCGCTCCAGCGGCACACCGTCCAGCGTCACCGCGCCGCCGGCACCGCTCGCCATGGCGTGCAGCAGCGTGGACTTGCCGGCTCCGTTGGGACCGATGACGGCGACCAGCCGGCCCGGCGCCAGGTCCAGCGATACCCGGTGCAGGATCGGCACACCCGAGCGCGCCACCGACAGATCGCGGGCCTGCAGGCTCACCAGATCGCCACGCCGCGCCGCCGCATCAGCAGCCACAGGAAGAACGGGCCGCCGACGCAGCTGGTCAGCACGCCGACGGGCAGCTCGGCCGGGATCACCAGCGTGCGCGCCAGCAGATCCGCGAACAGCATCAGGGTTGCACCGAGCAGGATCGAGCCCGGCAGCACGATGCGGTGATCGGGGCCGATGGCCAGTCGCAGCAGGTGCGGCACCACCAGTCCCACGAAGGCGATGATGCCGGTCAGCGCCACGCCTGCGCCCACCGCCAGCGCCACCAGCGCCACGACGATGCGCTTCACGCGCTCCACCGGAACGCCGAGGTGTCCGGCTTCATCCTCGCCCAGCAGGAGGGCGTTGAGCGGTCCGGCCAGCACCGCGATCGCCAGCACCGGTGCGGTCACGCACGGGATGACCGGCAGCAGCGCCTGCCAGGTGGTGCCGCCGAGGCTGCCCAGCAGCCAGAAGTTGAGATCGCGCAGCTGCTGGTCGGTGCTCAGGAAGATCAGCAGGCCGATGCCGGCCGCGGCGATCGCGTTCAGCGCGATCCCCGCCAGCAGCAGGGTGGCGACTTCGGTGCGACCGTCGCGCGTGGCGATGCGGTAGACCACCATGGTGGCGACCAGCGCACCGCCGAAGGCGGCGAGGGGCAGCAGGAAGCCGCCGAATGCCGCGGCCACCGCCGGCGGTGCCAGCACGATCGCCCCTGCGGCCGCCACGCCGGCACCGTTCGAGATGCCGATCAGCCCCGGGTCGGCCAGCGGGTTGCGGAACAGCGCCTGCAGCGCGGCGCCGGAGGCGGCCAGCGACGCCCCGGTGAGCGCGCCCAGCACGACCCGCGGCAGCCGGATCGAGAGCAGCACCGATGCCTGCACCGGCTCGTAGGTCCAGGGCAGCGGCAGACCGAGCGCATGGCCCAGGATCGCCAGGCACTGCAGCGGCGCGATACCGACTGCTCCCACGCCGAGGCCGGTGAGCACCGACGACACGAGCCCGGCCGCGAGCACGCCCAGCGCGATCGACTGCCGTCGCCGGCGCTGCCGGTCGAGTGCGTCGAGGGCGCCCAGCGCGGCCGTGGTCACGGTGCCGCCTGCGCGGCCTCGCTTCCGCCGCGAATGGCCGCGGCCACGCGGCGGACCGCCTCCGGCGTGCGCGGACCGAAGCCGAGCATCAGCATCATGTCCATGGTCACCACGCGCCCGGCCTGTCCGGCGGGCGTGGCTGCCAGCTCGGGGCGGGCGAGCAGCGTCTCGCGACCGCCCAGATCCTTCAGCGTGCGATCGGCCAGCAGGATGACATCCGGTCGCAGCGCCACCGCGGCCTCCGGATTGAGCGGCTTGTATCCGCTGTAGCCGGTCACCGCGTTGCGCCCGCCGGCGAGCGCGATGAGGTGCGCGGCCGCGGTGTCCTCGCCGGCCGCCACAGGCGATCCGCGGGCCGACAGCAGGCAGAGCACCCGCGGCCGGTCGTCGTACCGGGCGACATCGGCACGGGCCTCCGCGAAGGCGGCCTCGACACGTTCGGCCAGCACTGCGGCGGCGTCGGGCGCCGACAGTGCCTCGCCCACCGCGCGGATCTTGTCGAGCACGCCCTGTGCCGTGGTGTCGTTCTCGATCCCGGTCACCGGGACCCCGGCCTCGCGCAGCTGCTGGAGTGCCGCCGGCGGCCCGGCGTCGCTGGAGCTCAGCACGAGGTCGGGCGACAGCGACAGGATGGGCTCGGCCGAGAGTTGCCGCATGTACCCGACGTTGGGCAGCGACGCCAGCGCCTCGGGCGGGTAGGTGCTGGTGGTGTCGACCGCCACCAGCCGGTCCGCCTCGCCGAGGGCGTAGACGATCTCGGTCAGCGATCCGTCGACCGACACCACGCGTTCGGGCGGTGTCGCCAGTGCCAGGGCCGGCAGCAGCAGGCTGGTCAGGAGCGCCGGGATCCGGCGGAGCGGTTGCGCGGGACGCGCTCTGGTGAAAGTCGGCATGGCAGGGCTCGGTGGTGAACGGCGCGGGCGGAGCGGCCGCCCCCGGCGGTGTGCCGGCTGCGGACGTGTCCTGTCGGACCGGCATTGGCCCGCTGCGCGCGGGCACCATCATCCGCGCGCATCACAGAACGCTAATCATTATCATTTATTATCGCGGTGGTAAAGGGCGCAGCCTGTCCGGTGACACGGATTGGACGTGGGCGCGCGCAGCGGTGACGATGGCGCCGCTGGACGGACGCGCCAGCCCGGATGGACAACACCACCGCACGTGAACGACTCGGACCCCAAGCCTTCGGCGCATCACCGCCCGTTGCCGTTGCCGGCGCGCCTGCTCCTGCTCGCGCTTGCCGGTGTCTGCATCGGTCTCGGCGTGGTCGGCGTCTTCGTGCCCGGTCTGCCGACCACCGTCTTCATCCTGATCGCCGGCTGGGCTGCCGCGCGCAGCTCGCCGCGTCTTTCCGCCTGGCTGGAGTCGCATCGCATCTTCGGAGCGGTGCTGCGCGACTGGCGCGCAGGCGGCTACGTGAGCCGGCGTGCGAAGTGGACCGCCACCATCGCCATGGCGGTATGCGCCGTGATCCTCTTCCTGAGCGAGCCCGGTCCGTGGCTCGCCGAATCGGTCACGCTGCTGCTGGTCTGCGTGGCGATCTGGCTGTGGTACCGGCCGGAGCCGCCGGCCGCCTGAATCCGTGCGCCCGCGCCGGGGATCGAAACGGCCGGGGCGTGGTCGAAGCTCCGAACGGTTTCCCGACAGGTCGCAGCGCCCCTCCGGGCGGGGAGTGAACGAGCCATGACCCATCACCGCATTCGCACCGCATCGCTGATTGCGCTCACTGCCCTGTGCGGCGGGGTCGGTGCCGAGACGCCGTCATCCGTCGCGGTCTCCTACGAGGGGGACCCCGCGCGCTACATCGATGCCCGGCTCGACCGCGTCGGTGGCGACGAGGCCCGGCAACGGGTCCGGGATGCCCTGCAGCGCCATCTGCAGGCGCTGGGTGCCGAGCATCTTCCCGAGGGTCAGCAGCTGGATATCGCGATCCTCGACATCGATCTGGCCGGGCGCTTCGAGCCCTGGCACTTCCATCTGCACGACACGCGCATCATGCGCGACATCACCTGGCCCAGCATCCAGCTGCGCTACACGCTGCGCGGTCCCGACGGCGAGATCCGCAGCGGCGAGGAGACGGTCACCGACATGGACTATCTCCGGCACTCCCGGTTTCTCCCGGAGCACGACCGGCTGCGCTACGAGAAGCGCATGCTCGCCGACTGGTTCCGGAAGCGCTTCGGCCAGCGCACCCCCGCCGAGTCCGCCGAAGCGGTCTGAGCCCCGGGAGGACGCCGCCAACATTTGCGAATGCATCGCATTCGCGTTATACTGTCGCAGTCCATGGCGTCCCGGGCTCCATGCAATCCGTGGCCGGGGTCGTGCTCCGGCCTGGCGGAGCCGGGACGCCACCATTGCGGGAGTAGCCGATGGCGATGATGCCAGTGCCGGGCGCGCAAGCGGATGTCGCCCTGGAAGGGGTTCCGGAAACCATGCTGTGGCCGCTCTGGAGCCGTGCCAGCCACGGCCGCGGAAGCGGTGCCGTGCTGCAGGACCCGATGGCAACCGCGCTGGTGGACGCCATCGACTACGACTTCCGCGGCCGCTTCGGCAGGCCCGGGATGGTGCACGCCGTACGCGCGCGCTACAGCGATGACCTGATCCGCGCGTTCCTGGACCGCCATCCGGATGCGTCCGTGGTGGCGCTCGGCGAGGGGCTGGAGAGCCAGTTCTGGCGTGTCGACAACGGGCGTGTCCGCTGGTACTCGGTCGATCTTCCTGAGGCCATCGCGGTGCGGCGCCGGCTCCTGCCGGCGCACGCGCGCAATACCCTGGTGCCCTGCTCGGCACTGGATACGCAATGGTTCGATGCCGTGCCCGGAGATGGCCCCGTGTTCGTGTCCGCGGCCGGCCTGCTCATGTACTTCGAGCGCAACGCCGTGGTGATCCTGCTGCGCAGCATGGTGCGCCACTTCCGGTGCGGCGAGCTGTTCTTCGACACCATCCCGCCCTGGCTGTCGCGCCGGAGTCTGAAGGGCTGGGCCGTCACGCGACACTACACCGCGCCGCCGATGCCCTTCGGCATCGCGCTCGAGGGACTGCCGGATCTGTTCCGCCAGATATCGGGGCTGACGCCGCTCACGGCGCAGACCTGCGCCGAGCCCTATCCGCGCACGATGCCGCTGTTCGCGCTGCTGTCCCGCGTGCGGGCGGTCAAGCAGCGCGTGGCGCCGGGGCTGGTCCACGCCCGCTTTCCGTAGCGGCTTGCACGGCGCGGAGCCGCCCGCATTAGCGATTGCGAATCTTTCGCATTTGCTACATCATCGCGGGTCGATGCCCTGACTTCATGGCCCATGCTTGCCGCTGCAGACAGTTCGATCAGCGCCCTGTACGTCGACCACAACCGCTGGTTGCGGGATCTGCTGTATCGCCGTTCCGGCTGCAGCGAGACCGCTGCCGATCTGACGCAGGACGTGTTCCTCCGCCTGCTGGGCAAGCCGGCGCTGCCGGCGTTCAACGAGCCGCGCGCCTATCTCGCCCGCATCGCGCACGGGTTGCTGGTCGATCATCGCCGGCGGCAGAGCGTCGAGCGCGCCTGGCGCGAGAGCCTGGCCGCGGATGCGGAGATGGTCGCGCCTTCCGCGGAGGAGCACACGGCGATCGTCGATGCGCTCGCCCGTATCGATGCGTTGCTCGACGGCCTGAAGCCCCGCATCCGCAAGGTATTCCTGATGTCCCGGCTCGAGGCCTGCAGCTATCCGGCCATCGCCGAGCAACTCGGCGTGTCGCTGAGCACCGTCGAGAAGGACATGGCCGCGGCCCTGCGCCACTGCTACCAGGTCCTGCTGGCCTGACCGCCGCGATGACGACATCGGCCGCGCGCGACGACATCCCGCAGTCGGTGCTGGACCGTGCCTTCGCGTGGGCCGTGGTGCTCGGTTCCGGAACGGCCGGTCCCGACGAACAGCGCGCCTTCGAGGCATGGCGCGCGCAGAGCGCCCAGAACCGGGTCGCGTGGCAGCGCGTCGAGGCCATCGAGAAGGAATTCGCCTCGGCGCGGGCGGCGAGCGCCGGCGGGGCCGCGGCGCTCAACCGGGTGGCCGAGGGGCGTGCCCGGCGTCGCAGGCGCTTCGCGATCGGGCTGCGCTGCCTGCTCCCGGTCGCGCTGATCGCCGGTCTGCTCGCGTCATGGCTCCCCGGCCCGTCATGGGAAGCCGACCATGTCACGGACGTGGGCGAGCGCCGCACCATTCCGCTGCCGAGCGGCGCGATCGTGCATCTCAACAGTGACACCGCGGTCGACATCGCTCGCGGTGATGACGGCGTCACCGTCCATCTGCACCACGGCGAGATGCTGGTCGACTCCGGCCGCGCCGGCGTCCGCGACAAGCCGAGCGCGGCAACCATGGACGGGCGCTTCACGCCGCTGGGCACGCGATTCGTGGTGACCCGCGGCGAGGCCGGAACCGAGCTCGCCGTCATCCATGGGCGCGTGGCCATGGCCCCGCGCGGCGGCGGCGCCACCGTCGAAGCCGCGGCCGGCACGCACTGGCGCGTCGGCCGCGACGGCATCGACCGGCGCGCGGCGAACGGACTGGTGCCGGGGGCCTGGGTCGACGGCATCGTGGATGCCGACAACGCGCGTCTCGGCGACGTGCTGGACGTGCTCGACCGTCACCACGGCGGCCTGCTGCGCTACGACGAGGCCATTGCCGACATGCGCGTGACCGGCCTGTTCCGTGTCGATGACCCGCAGGCTGCGCTGACCGCCCTGGAGCGCTCGCTGCCGGTGCGCGTCGACCGCACCACCGACTGGTGGGTGCGGGTGCGCGCGGAATAGGAATGCATCGAGAATGAGATTCGTTTACGGGTTCGCGGCGGATCGTTCGGCATAGAGGGAAAGCACTTCGTTTCCGGACCAAGGGGGATTCCGCAATGCCTTCGCTGTTCCCGTCATCGCGCGGCTTCCACGCCGCACTCGCCATCCTGTTCGTGCTCGCCTGCGCGCCGATCAGCGCTCCCGTCTCGGCGCAGGGCGATGCCGCATCCGTGACCAGCTACGACGTCCCCGCCGGATCGCTCGCCGCCTCGCTCAAGGCGCTGGCGCGCGAGACCGGACTGACGCTGTCGGTCGATCCCGATCTGGTGGCGGGCAAGCGTGCGCCGGCGGTTGCCGGCGCACCGAGCGCGGACGCGGCACTCGATCGGCTGCTCGACGGCAGCGGGCTCGAGGGCGAGATCGACGGCTCGGCCATCGTCATCCGGACGGCAGCCGCCGAGGAACCGGTCGCGGCCGAGCCCACCCACGAGCTGCGCCGCATCAATGTCACCTCGGCATCGGCCTCGGGCGAGGCCAAGGACGCGGCCAGCGCGCCGGCCAGCATCTCGGTGGTCACCGCCGAGGATCTGGAAGGCAAGGCCTATCGCGACATCACCGACGCGCTGCAGGCGGTGCCCGGCGTCTACGTCGACGAGGGTGCGGGCAGCCTCGGCGGCAGTCAGGAGATCTCCATCCGCGGCTGGGATCCGAAGTACACCAAGATCCTCGTCGACGGCCGCCCGCAGGCCTCGCGGCAGGCCTACTACAACGGCTACGGCTCGGGCACCGAGTTCGGATGGCTGCCGCCGGCCTCCGCCATCGAGCGCATCGAGATCATCCGCGGGCCGATGTCCTCGCTCTACGGCTCGGATGCCATGGGCGGGGTCATCAACGTGGTGACCAAGTCCGTGCCCGACGAATGGGGCGGCTCGGTGAGCCTTGATCAGGTCCTGCAGCAGGACACCGATTCGGGCGACAACCGCTCCGCGCAGTACTACCTGAGCGGCCCGCTTTCCGACCGCTGGGCGCTGACCCTGTTCGGCGGCACCTATGACCGCGAAGAGGACAACATCGCCAACGGCTTCCAGGACTACTCGCGCGACAACAATGCCGCCAAGCTGACCTGGACGCCCAACGATGCCAACGAGCTGGAGTTCGAGGTCGGCTATTCCACGCAGGAGTCCGCCGGTTCGGAGGGTGCCTCCGGCGACGATGTCGAGCTCGACCGCATCCGCCGCCACCAGGCCATCAGCCACGACATCGACTGGGACAGCGGCCTGCGCACGCGGAGCTACGTGCAGCACGCACTGATGGACAACCTCACGCAGAGCGCCAGCTACGAGCGCACCTCGGGCGAGACCTCGACCGTCATTCCGTTCGAGAAGCACGTCCTCACCGTCGGCGCGCACTACCGCCTGCAGGAGACGCGCAACCCCGAGCGCGCGCTCAACAAGTCCACGCTGGACCGCTGGGACATGGCGCTGTTCGCCGAGGACGAATGGTGGATCACCGATCCCTTGGCCCTGACCACCGGCCTGCGCTGGGTCAACGACGAGAACTACGGCAGCGAGTTCGTGCCGCGCGCCTACGGCGTGTACACCATCAGCCCGCAGCTCACCGTCAAGGGCGGCATCAGCGCCGGCTACCGCACGCCCGATCTCAAGGAGGGCGACTCCGAATGGATCGAGGGCGGCGGCGGACCGAGCCTGCCCGGCGGGCGCGACGTCGGCAACTCCGACCTCAAGCCGGAGGAAAGCCTGACCTACGAGCTGAGCACGCACTGGACCGGCTTCAGCGGACTCAACGCCTCGCTGACCCTGTACCACACCGACTACGACAACAAGATCGAGAAGCCGGTGATCTGCGCCCGCACGCCCGACGGCGAGGGCGGCTTCCTCTACAACTGCGAATACCGCGGCGAGTTCTATCAGGCGGTCTATCAGTACCAGAACGTCGAGAAGGCGGAGCTGCAGGGCGTCGAAGCCACCTTCGACTTCCCGCTGGGTGCGCGCGTGCGCATCAACAGCAGCTATACCTACACGCGCAGCGAGCAGCTCAGCGGCGAGAACCGCGGCGATCCGCTCAACAACCAGCCCGAGCACCGCGCCAACATGGGGCTCGACTGGCGTCCGACCGCCAACACCCGGGTGTGGTCGCAGGCGCGCTTCCGCGGGCGGACCGAGTTCTCCGGCCGCGGCGGTCCCGACGACGGCGAGTCGCCGAGCTACACGCTGGTCGATGCCGGGCTCAAGTACAGCGTGAACGATCGCATCACGTTCTACGGCGGCGTCTACAACCTCCTCGACAAGACCCTCACCAATGCCGAGTTCGGACGCCTGATCGACGGCCGCCGCCTGAACCTGGGCACCAGCATCACCTTCTGACCGACGCCGCCGCACAAGGATCCATGACCATGCCGATGACCGCTCTCCGCCCCGCCGTGCTCGCCGGTGCCCTCGCACTGGCGGGCGCGCTCGGCGCCCCCGCCGCCGACGCCCACCGCTTCTGGCTGCTGCCCTCCATGACCGTGCTCTCGGGAGAGGGCGGCTGGATCACCGTGGATGCGGCGCGCTCCAACGACATGTTCCACTTCAATCACAACGCCATGCAGCTCGACGGGCTGCAGGTCACCGCACCGGGCGGTGCCGCCGCCGAGGCCGTCAACCGCCACACCGGCGAGCTGCGCAGCGTCTTCGACGTCGCGCTCGAGGCGCAGGGGACCTACCGCATCGCCGTGGTCGACGACGCGGTGTTCGCGCGCTACGAGGCCGGTGGCCGCCATCATCGATGGCAGGGCACGGCCGCCGAGTTCGCCGACGAGGTGCCCGGGGAGGCCGAGGACCTGCGCGTTTCCGAGCGCATCAACCGCGCCGAGATCTTCGTCACCGCCGGTGCACCCACGCGCGACACGCTCGAACCGGTCGGCCGCGGTCTGGAGCTGATCCCGGAGACCCACCCCAACGATCTCTACGCCGGCGAGACCGCCCGCTTCCGCATGCTGGTCGACGGCGAGCCCGCAGCCGGCATCGAGATCGAGGTGATTCCCGGCGGCGTCCGCTACCGCGACACGCCGGAGACGATGACCGTCACCACCGGCGATGACGGTGCCTTCGAGGTGACCTGGCCCGAACCCGGCATGTACTACCTCGAGACCGGGCTCCAGGACGAGAAGGTCAGCACCGAGGTCGCGCCGAGTCGCAGGCTGACCTACGTCGCAACGCTCGAAGTGCTGCCCATGTAGCGGCCGCCCGTCGCCACCTCATGTAGGATTGAGAATCATTCCTATCAAGGCGGTGACGCCCCTGCCCGGCACCGCACGTCCGAGCCATCGTGTCCAACGCATCCCTTCGAACCGCTGAAAGCCCGCGCCGGGCGGTGATGTCGCGCATCGCCGCCGCGGCGCTGGCCGGCTATGCGCTCAGCCACGTCGGGGCGATCCTGTTCGCCGCGGCCTTGCCGGTTCCCCGCGCCGACGGTGTGCTGGCGGCGATGATGTTCAGCTTCGCGATCTACACCGGCGCCATCATGTGGGCGTTCGCGGCATCGAGTGCCGGCCGGGCATGGCTCGGCCTGCTCGTCCCCACGCTGGTGCTGGCGCTTCCCGCGTGGTGGGTCAGCGCCGGGGCGGCGGCATGAAGGACGGCTTCCGCCAGTCGATGGCGTGGCTCCATACCTGGATCGGGCTGGTCCTGGGCTGGCTTCTCTACTTCATGTTCGTCACCGGCACGGCCGGCTATCTCGATACCGAGATCGATCGCTGGATGACGCCCGAAGCCCCGCCTGCTGCGCACGGTGTCGATCCGGTCGCTGCCGCGCGCCACGGGCTCGACTGGCTCGGGCGCGAGGCACCGGGAGCACAGTCCTGGTCGGTGTCGCTGCCCGTGGACCGCAACTCGCCCTACCTGCGCGCCTTCTGGCGCGGCGAGGACCGCGGGGATCGCGGGCGCGCCGAGCTCGACGCCGCCACCGGTGCCCCCATCGAGGCCCGCGACACCGGCGGCGGCCAGCGTCTCTACCGCATGCACTGGCGGCTCCAGTATCTGCCCGGTGATCTGGTCGCCTGGCTGATCAGCGTCGCGACGCTGTTCATGTTCGTGGCGATGGTGACCGGCGTCATCGTGCACAAGAAGATCTTCAAGGACTTCTTCACCTTCCGGCCCGGCAAGGGACAGCGGTCATGGCTGGACGCGCACAATGCGGTCAGCGTGCTGAGCCTGCCGTTCCAGCTGATGATCACCTACTCCGGGCTGATCTTCATGATGTTCACCTGCATGCCGCTGTTCGTGACGGCGTTCTACGGCGGCAGCGAGGAGGCGCGCCAGCGCTTCTTCGACGAGGCCTTTTCGGGCCGCAGCGAGATCGAGGCCGCGGGCACGCCGGCCGAGCTGACCGACATCGCCGGCCCGCTGGCCCGGGCGGGGGCGCGCTGGGGCATGGACGGCATCGGCGGATTCGAGATCGACCACCCCGGTGATGCCAATGCGCGCATCAACGTCTACGGGCTCTACACCGCGGGTCCGCTGCGCGAGGCGCCGGGGATGGTCTTCGACGGCGTGAGCGGCGAGCTGCTGGAGACACGGCATGCCGGCGAGTCCGCCGCCAAGGCGACGCGCGATGTGTTCCTCGGCCTGCACGAGGGCATGTTCGCGGGGCCGGTGGTCCGTGCGCTCTACCTCTTCGCCAGCGTCCTGGGCACGGCCATGATCGCCACCGGGCTGGTGCTGTGGTCCGTCAAGCGCCGGCAGAACCATGCGCGCAGGCCGGGCGGCGTCGCGCGCGGCGTGGTTCTCGTCGAGCGTCTCAACATCGGTACCGTCGTCGGCCTGCCGGTCGGCATCGCCGCCTACTTCTGGGCCAATCGGCTGCTGCCGGCGGACTTCGCCGCGCGCGCGGACTGGGAGGTGCACGCCATGTTCCTGACCTGGGCCGCGATGCTGGTGCACGCCGCCGTCCGCCCGCGGACACGGGCCTGGACCGAGCAGTTCAGCGTGGCCGCGGCGGCCTTCGCACTGATTCCCGTGCTCAACGCGCTCACCACTGATCGCCATCTGGCGCAGAGTCTGCCCGCCGGCGACTGGGTGTTCGCCGGCTTCGATCTGGGCATGCTGGTGCTGGGCGCGGTGGCCGGGCTGATCGCCCGGCGGCTGGCCGCGAGGAACGCCGTCGAAGAGGGCGCGGCCGTGCCGCGTCGGGGACGCGGGGATGCGGCCGCCGTGCTGGCGGCCGACGAGTCGGTCCAGCACTGATGGCGCTCGTCTGGGTGCTGATCCTGGCGTCGGCCTACGCGGGCTTCGGTCTGCTGGCCCTGGCCATGGAACGGCACCGCAGGACGCTCCTGCCGGGCTCCCGGGCCTGGACAGCGGTCGCGCGCCGGTCGCTGCGCTGCGTCGGTGCGCTGTGCCTGCTGGTCTCGCTGGTCGGGTGCGTGGTGGCGCTGGGCACGACCATCGGCGTCGTGGGCTGGTGCGGCGTGCTGACCGTGGGCGCGATGGTCGTGATGGGGCAGATCAGCTACCGGGAAGCCGGGCAGCGCCGGGGGCACGGGGCGCGGCGAGGGCGTTAGCGGCATCCGCGCACCATGGCGCATCGCGGTCGATGCACCCGCCGATCCGGCCTCGTTTCGCCCCGCGTGATGCCGCGCTGCAGGCGACTTGCATCCCGCACCGCGCTATACGAGAATGCTAATCGTTCTCAGTTCTCATAGCGAGTGCATCCGGCGCGCCGCCCGATCCTGTCGGGGGTCGGCCGTCGTGTCGCGGCACGGCTTCGGATGGCTGACCCGGGGGATCGGGTCACCCGCTCAGCGCGTTCCGCCTGTGGGGTCGTCGCGGCAGAGCGGGAGAACGACCAGACCACCAGGGAGCATCATGAACATAGTCAGGGATTCTCTGCGAGCCCTTCGGCCCGCATCCGTTCTCGTGCCGTGTCTTGCGATGGCTGGCGCGGTCGCGCTGACGCTTTCGGACGCGCACGCCCAGACCGACCGAACCGATGACGGCGACGGCGCCATCGCATCCGGCCCGGATGCCGCCACCGAGCTCGCCCCCATCAGCATCGAGGCCCGCGCCGCGTCCGAGCTCGGCCAGACCGGCTACCCGATGCCCGCCTACGCCGGCGGGCAGGTCGCGACCGGCGGCGGGCTCGGCATCCTCGGCAACAAGGGCTTCATGGAGACGCCCTTCAACCAGACCAGCTACACCGCCGAATACCTCGAGAACACGCAGGCGCAGACGCTCACGCAGGTGCTTGAGGCCAGCCCGTCGATCCGGCGCTCCGGCGGCCGCTATTCGTCGGAGGAGAACTTCAGCATCCGCGGGTTCTCGGCGTCGGGCGTGAACACCACCTATGACGGCTTCTACGGACTGGGGACCTATCGGCGCAACAGCCTCCAGGAGATCGCCCGCGTCGAGGTCCTGAAGGGGCCGAGCGCGCTGCTCTACGGCGCGCCGCCCGACGGCGGCGTCGGCGGCACCATCAACCTGGTGCCCAAGCGCGCCACCGATGCCCCGATCACCGCCTTCCACTTCAGCTACGCCGAGGAGTCGCTGTTCGAGGGGCATCTCGACGTCGGGCGCCGCTTCGGCCGGAACAATGCCTTCGGCATCCGCGTCAACGCGGTGCACGGCGACGGCGATACCCCCTTCGACAACAACGCCGAGAAGCTCAGCCTGGGCAGCGTCGCGCTCGATTATCTGGGCGAGGATCTGAGGCTGTTCGCCAACTTCAACTACGAGGATCAGCAGCAGGATGCCGCCGGCTTCGGCAGCTTCGTGGCCGCCGATGTCCCGATCCCGGCGCCGCCGGACGGCAGCAACAACTTCGCCGCGCCCTTCACCAAGACCGCGACCGAGCGCAACTACAACATCCTCCGCGCCGAGTACGACATCCACGAGAACTGGATGGCGGAGATCGGCTACGCCTGGCAGGAGAGCAACGAGCTCCAGTACGTCAACTTCGCCAGCCAGATCCTCAACGCGGACGGTGACTATGCCGAGCCGACCTTCTACCGCTTCCGCGAGGGGGACTACGACTATCACTCGATGAAGGCCCGCCTCGCCGGCCGCTTCGAGACCGGTCCGGTGACGCACACGGTCGCGATCAGTGCCTACTCCCTGACCCGCGACACCAACTCCTGGACGCGGAACGCCTTCGGCGAGGGCGTCGGCGGCGGCGTCTTCAACATCTACGATCCGGACACCTCCCAGTACACCGAGCCGGACTTCAGCACCATCGAGCCGTCGCTCGCCCAGTTCGAGCTGGTGCAGCAGGGCGTGGCCGTCTCCGACACGCTCGGCGTTCTCGACGACCGCCTGCAGGTAACCATCGGTGTGCGCGAGCAGCGCCTCGAGAACAAGAACGTGGGAACCGGCGTTACCAACTACGACGAGTCGCGACTGACGCCGGCCTTCGCCGTCATGTTCCGGGCGCATGAGCGGGTCGCGCTCTACGGCAACTACATCGAGGGGCTCACGGAAGCGCCCTCGCCGCCGTCCGACGCGCTCAACGCCGACGACGTGTTCGACCCGGTGCAGACCGAACAGATCGAGTTCGGCGCCAAGATGAATCTGGGACGCTTCGCCGCCACCGTCTCGCTGTTCGAGATCACGCAGCCCAACAGCCGTACCAACCCCGAAACCAACATCTTCCGCCTGGACGGCGAGCAGCGGAACCGCGGCATCGAGCTGGAGACCTTCGGCGAGCTGATCCCGGGGCTGCGTCTGCTCGGCGGGCTGGCCTTCATCGACCCCGAGCTCACCAGGACCCAGAACGGCGCCAACGACGGCAACAACGCCAGCGGCACCCCCGAGCTCCGCGCCAATCTCTACGCCGAGTGGGACGCCTGCTTCCTGCGTACCCTGACCTTCACCGGCCAGCTCATCCACACCGACGAGCAGTTCGTCGACAGCGCCAACACCCGGGCGATTCCGAGCTGGAACCGCATCGACCTCGGCGCGCGCTACGTGACGGCCGTGCACGACACCGACGTCACGCTGCGCCTGCGCGTCACCAATGTGCTCGACGCCAAGTACTGGGAGAACTCCGGCCTGGCGCTGGGCGAGCCGCGCAACATTTCCCTGTCCATGTCGCTCAGCTTCTAGTGGAAGCTGTGCGGCGCTGACTACGCAAGCGCGCGCCGCTGAGCGGAGTGTGGCGGCCACCCAGCCAGAGCGAAATCAATCAGGCGCACGATCCGCACGTATCGACTGTAGGCACAATGCGGGCCGATCTGATGCCCGAGTCCCTGGGACCCGACAGCACTACTGCACCAGCACGTTGTCGTTGTCCTCGCAGTTGATGAGAGTGACGAACTGCGGGTCGATCAGGGTCGAGGGGTTGATGCCGAAGACTTCGTTGATGGCCTTGTCGGCGTGAGAAAGGTCATGGAAGCCGGCTTCCAGCGCGACATCGGTGAGGGTGAGCCCCCGCTTCCAGTGCAGGACGGCTCGCCAGGTGGCGCGCCAGCGTGCGTACTCGCCGATGGTGAAGCCGACTTCCTGGCGGAACAGTTCGCGCAGGCGCGATGGCGAGAGATGGACGCGGCTCGCGACGGTCCCGATATGGGCATCGCGCAGCGGTAGCTCGTCGAGGACCGCGCAGGCCTTGGCAATGCGCGGGTCCATGGCGTCATCCTCGGGGACCGGCTGGCCGGTGATGGCTTCGACCACATCGCGCGCCAGTGCCTTGATCTCGGTGGCCGGCTGCACATGTTGCATCGCGGCCCGGATTCTGGGCAGCAGGGGCGCGAAGAGCTCGATGGGCAGATCGACCAGCTTCCGATCCTTGATGAGGGCGCGCAGCGCAGCGTGCCGTGGCGCCTGCAGTGGCAGGTAGAACAGGGCGATGTCGCTGTTGGGTGCGATGATGCGCTTGCGCTCGGCCTTGGGCGCGACCAGCGAGGCGCGCGTCACCCGAGTCTCGCCGGCGACCTCGATGGTGTACGGCTCGCGGCAGGCGATGCGCAGGGTGGCCGAGAGCGGACCCGTGGGCCGGTCCAGCAACAGCGAAGGTGCGGTCAGCAGCAGGCTGCAGGGCCAGTAGTAGATCTTCACGCCGGCGGGGGCCGGGTGCTCGGGTCGGGTCCGGTTTGTCATGGTTTGGGCTTCGCCGTCGAACGCGGCGTTCGGTCTCCTCTCCGTTGCCTCCGGGCTGCCGATTCGTCATCTGATACCAGCGGTTCCGGCGTTTGATACAAGTCGCGCTCGCCCGGGCGCAATAGATTGTGCGCTGACGGCGGGCTTCGGGCTTGCCAGCACCCTATAACGATCAGAGCGTACAGGTTACGCCGACCGGGAGGAGATCCGTGAAACCGAGCTCGAAGCGCTGGGCGCTTGTTGCGTGCATCACCCTGTTTCTCGCGGCCTGCGGGGGTAGCGAGAGCGGGTCGCCATCCAGGTTGTCGGCGGGTGAATGCGCGCGCGACACATCCGAAGCGGCCCGCGGCATGCCGAGCGAGGAGCGCATCTTCGGCTGGATCGAGGATCTAGTGGGCATCGGCTATCGCCGCACCGGCACGCCGGAAGGGGAGGCCGCGGCCGCCTACGTCAAGTGCCAGTTCGAGGCTCTCGGGCTGGAGGATGTGCACTACGAGACCGCGACCTCCTGGAACTGGCAGTTCACGAGCCACGGCTTGAGTCTGGATGGCGAAGCCATCGACAGCTATCCCACTGCGCACAGCTTCGTCACGCCGGACGAGCCGTCGACCTTCTCCACCGGGCCGAACGGCCTGACGGCCGAGATCGTCGACGTCGGTCGCGGGACATCGCTCAACATGGCCTTGCAGGATGTCGAGGGCAAGATCGTGCTCTTCGATCTGAAGTTCCTGCTGCCGCCCGTCGGCTTCGCCGCCTTCATGGAGTTCCTCTGGGATCCGGGCCTGACCATCGTCGAGCCGTCCTTCTTCGTCGGCAATCCCTTCATCACCAGCTACGAAGGCTTCGCCGAGGCGGCGATGGAGGCGGGCGCCGTTGGCTTCGTCGGTGTGCTCGCGGACTACTTCGACTCGAACAAGTATCACAACGAGTTCTATCGCCGCACCGAGGTCGATATCCCGGGTGTCTGGGTCACGCGCAAGGAAGGCGCGCGCATGCGCGAGCTGATGGCTGCGTCGGAAGGAACGCCCACGGCGACTCTGGAGCTGCACGGAAGTCGCGAGGAGGCCGAGGCGCGCACGGTGGTGGGCTTCCTCCACGGCCAGAGCAAGGACACCATCATGGTCCAGTCCCACCACGATTCGGTGTTCTACGGCGCGGTGGAGGACGGCAGCGGCACGGCCGCGGTGCTGGCGCAGGCGCAGTACTTCGCCTCGCAGCCGCCCGAGTCGCGCGAGAAGACCCTGATGTTCACGACCTTCGACAGCCACTACACCGGCTATCAGTCGCACCGAAAGTTCGTGCGCAAGTACGTCATCGACAAGGAAACGCCCTACAACATCGTCGCCAACGTCACGCTGGAGCACATCGGCAAGCAGGGGCTGACCGGCGACGACGGCGAGCTGGTGATCACTGACCAGCCCGAGATTCGCGCCATCATCGAAAACCTGGGGCCGACGCTGAAGCTGAAGCTCATCGACTCGGTGATACGGCACGACCTGCGCCGGACCGCGATCCTGCAGGGGCATGTCATCTGTCCGCTGGGGCTGATGCCCACCGATGCCGGCTTCATGTGCGCGGCCGGCGTGCCGACGGCATCGCTGATCGCCGGCCCGAACTATCTCTACGACATCGCTGACACTCTCGACAAGGTGCACCGCGAGGATCTGGTCCCGGTCACCAAGACCTTCGTCGAGCTGATCGAGGCCATCGACGAGACACCGAGTGTGCTCATCGGTGTGCCCATCGTTCCCGGTCTGTTGAGCGATCTGCTCTTCGACTTCCTGGCGGAAGACTGATGGCGGCACGTGGTGCGCACGTCGTGGCCGGTCTTCTGGCGCTGCTGCTGATTGCCTGTGGCTCCGACGAAGGCGGCGCGATGCTGTCCGGCGAGGACCTCGGGTTGGACAAGGGTGCCGGCCCGGATGGCAGCTACTTTGCGCAGCCGCCGGACAGCGCCGGGCGGAACATCCGCACGCGCTGGCCGGTGCTGTTCTCGCACGCCTGGTCGCGCATCGCCGACACCAGCTTCCAGGGCGATGAGCCGCACCCGGTCAACGAGTTCGAGCGCTACGGCGTCAAGAAGGCGCTGGAGGCCGAGGGCGTGGTGGTGTATCAGCCGGACAAGCTGGCATTCGCTTCGCACGAGCGGCGTGGCCGGCTGCTCTACAAGAAGTGCGCCGGCGGGACCATCGACGAGATCCTCTGCGAGGGCGCCGATCCACAGGTGGTGGACGGCGTGCATGCCGCCACAATCGATTACTGCAGCCGCGCCGAGTTGCGTGTGCGCAACGGATTCGCCGACGAGCAGAGCTGCCGCGAGGGGCTGCAGTTCAACATCATCTGCCACTCGCAGGGTTGTGCAGATTCGCGCTACATGATGGCGGCGGTGCGCAATGCATTCAGCGGCGAGCTGATGTACCGCCATGTCGCGAGCTGGACCTCCATGGCCGGTGCCAACAAGGGCACTGCGCAGGCCGACGCGGTGCAGGAGCTGCTGCTGGCCTGCGCGCAGCCGAGGTGCCGTTCGCTGGTGCTGGACGCCGCATTCGGCATTGCCTCGCTGATCCAGAATCAGGCGCTGATCCTGGAGGGCGGGGAATCGGTGGTGGCGCTGACGCGCAAGTACATGACGGTGACCACCGACATGAAGTGCGATCCGCAAGAGCAGGCCTGCCCGCCCAGCTTCAACGAGCGCTATCCGCTGCCCGAGGATCCGGGTCACCCCGTCCTGTACCAGAGCTTCACTTCGCAGATCGATGACATCAATCATCCCTGCTACGCGGATAATCGTCTCTACTGGGAGATCGTGCGCGAGCGCGAAGGCCCCAACGACGGCAATATCTCGGTGGACTCGCAGCGCTTCACGACCTACGGCCCGGGCGATGCGGGCGCGCCCACACCGGTGATTCCGCGCTGGGTCAGCGCCACCAGCAACGACCCGGCCCGGCCGCATCCCGGCCTCGACCACATGGCCTACAGCAGCTCCGAAGTGCCGGGCATGGAAGGTGTCAGTTGCCTCGGAGAGGACAACAGCGCTTTCGCATTCAGCCGCGTCGGCCTCTATCGGGGCATCGTCGCCGAGCTGGCCGGATGGGGGTACTAGGAACGGGGCATCGCCCCGCCGGGAGTGCTCAGCGCAGCGTGAAACCGATGGCGACCAGCAGCTCCATGCGGTCGACGGTCATCTCGTCGGGCATGGCCGGCATGGGGTCGGCGCGGCGGATCATGTCCTCCACCGCTTCGTCGAGCATGCGCTCGCCGGACGACTCGCGGATCTCCCATTCCAGCACGCGGCCGTCGCGGTCGATGACGAAGTAGAGCCGGGCCACGCCCTCCATGCGCATGGCGCGGGCGCGGCGCGGGTAATCCTTGTGGCGCTCCAGCCAGGCGCGCAGCGCGTTGCGGTAGCTGGGCGGAGCGCTCTGCGGGCCGCCTGTGGTACCGGTGCGCGTCTCCGGTGCGCTCTGCTCGGCGCTGGCGGTGGCGGCCGGTTCGGGTGGCGGTGGCGCGGCCGCCGGAGGCGGTGGCGGGCTCGCGTCCGCGCTGCGCTCCTGCGGGACGTCGACCGGCTCCGGTTCGGGTTCGGGCTCCGGCTCGGGTTCCGGAATCGGCTCCGGCTCCGGTTCGGGCTCCGGCTCCGGCTCCGGCTCGGGTTCGGGCTCGGGCTCCGGCTCGGGTTCCGGCACGGGCTCGGGAACCGGGTCCGGTGCGGGCGGTTCCGGTGACGGTTCCGGTTCCTGCGACGTCTCCGGCGCCAGCGCGATGGTGACGGCGCGCTCGCCCCTGTCGATGGCGTCGGGGCGTTCGAACCCGGCGGTGACACGGATCAGCAGCGCGCCGTGGGCGAGCACCGCGATGATCAGCACGACCGCCCACTGACGCGTTTCGCGCTTCATCCTTCGCCCGCGTGCACGGTGAGCAGGCGCACCTTGGCAATGCCGGCGTCGCGCATGACGCCGAGAAGCTCGGTGACGCGCCTGGCCGATACGCCGGCGTGCGCCTTGATCTGCATGGGCGCATCGTCGGGACGGTCCGCCAGCCGCTCGGCCAGCGTGGCGTCGTCGATCGCTTCGCCGCCCAGTGCGAGCCGGCCGTCCGCGCTCACCGCCAGCAGATCCGAGCGCGGGTTGCTGTCGGTGGCGTTCTCGGTGCCGGGCGGGTCGACCTCGAAGGGGGCCCGCGTGTGCAGGGCGCCGGCGACCATGAAGAAGATCAGCAGCAGGAAGACGATATTGATCAGCGGAAGGATGTTCTCCTCCACCGACCGATGGCGTTTCGGCAGGGGCAGCAGCACGGCGCGCGCCTAGTCCCGGCCGAGCGCCAGTGCGTCGATGCCGCTGCCCGCCAGCGCGTCGAACACCGCGATGGTGCGGCCCAGTGTCACCCCCTCGGCGGGCTGGACCACCACCGACGAGATGTCACCGGCGGCGAGCTGCCGCCGGAGGATCCCGGCGACATCGGCAGGCGAGTCGAAGCGCCCGCCGTCGAAGCCGATGGCGTCGTCGGCCCGCACGATGATGGTGGCGGACGGCGGATGGTCGGCGTCGGCCGGTGCGCTGCCGGTGGCGATGTCGATGCCGCGCCAGTCCATCAGGCTGGACGCCAGCATGAAGAACACCAGCAGGATGAAGACGACGTCGATGAGCGGTGTCAGGCTGATGCGGTGCTGGCGACGCGGTGTGACCTCAATGTGCATGGGCGGCCGTCGCACCGGCGGCGGCATCCTCGGTGGCGTCCTCGGCGCCCATGCCGCGCGTGAACACGCGGGTCAGCGCATCCTGCATGTCCTCGTGCAGGCGCTCGACGATACGCTCCAGCCAGTTCAGCGCGGCCACCGCCGGAATGGCGACGACCAGGCCGACGGCGGTGGTCAGCAGCGCTTCCCAGATGCCGCCCGAGAGGATCGCCGGGTCGACCTGGCTGCCCGCGGCCTCCAGCGCGCGGAATGCCTCGATCATGCCCATGACGGTGCCGAGCAGACCCAGCAGCGGCGCCAGCGATCCGATCACCTCCAGCGGGCGGAAGTAGCTGCGCAGGGCGCTCAGCTCGCGCGCGCCGACGCGGGCGGCCTCCTCGCGCGCGGTGGCTTCACCGGCGCCGCCGTGCAATGTCCGCATGGCCCCGGCGAGCGCGATGGCGACCGGATTGCGCCTGCCGTCGAGGGCGGAGAGCGCTGCTTCACGTCGGCCCGTGTGCCAGTCGGCCAGGGCCGGATCGACGAAGCTGCGCTCCCAGATGCGGACCTGCGCGAACTGCCAGAGCTTGAGCAGGACGATGGCGAGTCCGAGCACCGACATCGCGCAGAGGACGGCGACGACGGGACCGCCGAGCGCCAGTGCCTCGGCGAGCGGACCGGATGGGGTGATGGTGGGTTCCACGGCGGATTGCCTCGGGCGTGCGTGCGTTCGTTGCAGTGCAGTATGCCGGAAATGACCCGCAATGCGAATACGTCGCACTTATTTTTCGCGGGCGGTTCCGGTTGCAGGTCTGTTCTTGCAAGGAGCGCACCAGCTGCGGTGGCACGGCCGGAAGCCGTACCGCCACAGTGACGGCGGAGGCCCGCGCGCCGGCCCCGGGCGCTAGTCGCGGGCGGCGAGAACCGGCGGCATGCGCCCCGCGAACGCGGCGCGCTGCTTGGTTGCTGCACCGGTCAGGGCGAAGCCGGTCTCGGTGCCGTCGCCGCGCACGAATACCGCCTCGAGATCGGGCGCCTCGCCGCTGACCCGCCATTCGCCTTCGCCATCGAGCGGGGGGCAGACCAGCGTCGGGCAGGCCGGGGTCTTGACGATCACCGGCATGGGCGGAAGCGTCGCGTCGGTCGGGGCGCCGGACAGCGTCCGGGCCAGCGCGCGTGCGGCGTGCGCGATGGGCAGCACGTACGGCATAGGCTGGGGCTTGCCGTCGGCCGGGACGTCGACGCAGTCACCGAGCGCGTAGACATCGGGCGCGGAGGTACGGAACTGCGCGTCGACACGGATGCCGCGTCCGCACGCGAGCCCGGCCGCCTCGGCAAGCTGGGTGTCGGGGCTGAGGCCGATGGCCGAGAGCAGGACGTCGAACTCGTGCTCCGTGCCGTCGTCGAGGCGCGCCCGCTTGCCCTCAACCATCGCGATGCCGTGGCCGAGCGCGAAACGCACCCCGATGGCCTCGAGCCCGCTCTGCAGCGCCCGGCCCTGGGCCTCGGGCAGCAGCCGCGGAAGCGGCCAGCCGGCAACGTCCACCACGGTCACGGCGTGTCCGGCCGCGGCGAGATCGTTGGCGAACTCGCAGCCGATGAGCCCGGCGCCGGCGATGAGCACGCGGCAGCCCGGAGTCAGGCGATCGCGGAACAGACGGTAGTCGTCGAGGGAATTGACCGACACCGCATCCGGCCCCAGTGCGCTCAGGCGGATGGGCTGGGCGCCGGTCGCCAGCACGAGCTTGCCGTAGCGCAGCGTCTCGTTGCCGAAGCGCACGGTGCGCGCCTGCGGGTCGATCGCGTCCACCGTGCTGTGGACGTGGATGGTGGCGTCCACTGCGGCGGCCGCGGCCTCGGACGGCTGCTGGACCAGCGCGTCGGGCGTCTTCTCCATGGCGAGCGCCTTGGAGAGGTTGGGCTTGTAGTAGGCGCAGCCGTCATCGCGCGTGACGATGTGCAGCGGCGTCTCGGTGTCCAGCTTGCGGAACTCGCGGGCCAGCGTGTAGCCGGCGTGGCCGCTGCCCACGATGACGATCGGCGAGTCGCTCATCTACTCGTCGACCGGCACCATCTCGAAGTCGTCCTTGGACGCGCCGCAGTCGGGGCAGGTCCAGTCGTCGGGGATGTCCTCCCACTTGGTGCCGGGCTCGATGCCTTCCTCGGGAAGGCCCTTGGCCTCGTCGTACTCGAAATCACAGATGAGACAACGCCACTTGCGCATGGAATCGTTACCAGTTCAAAGCCACAAAAAAGCGGCGCGCCGATAGCGCGCCGCCGCGTATTGTGCCCGTTTGCGCTCAGGCGGTCCCGTAGCGCGCCATCAGCCTGGCTTCCTTGCCGGGTTGCAGCGCTGCCTTGGAGAGGTCGCCGTCGTGGTGCGTGACCACCTTCGGGTCCATGACCCGATACCAGAGCCACGGGACGTAGGCCAGCGTGATCATGCCGGCGTAGCCGGTGGGCAGCTGCGGCGCCTCGTCGAAATGGCGCAGCGCCTGATACGAGCGCGTAGGATTGGCGTGGTGGTCGGAGTGTCGCTGCAGCTGATAGAGCAGCAGATTGGTCACGGTGTGGTTGTTGTTCCATGAATGCCGCGGCTGGCAGCGCTCGTAGCGGCCACTGTCCAGCTTCTGCCGGCGCAGGCCGTAGTGCTCAAGGTAGTTGACCACTTCCAGCAGCGAGAAGCCGTAGACCGCCTGGATGAGGAGAAAGGGCAGCACGATCCAGCCGAACCACGCCGTCAGCCCGGTGAACAGGACCACGGTCATCGCCCAGGCCTGCAGGTTGTGGTTGTGGATGCTCCACACGCCGTGGCCGTTGCGCTCCAGGCGCCGGGCCTCGATCTCCCACGCCGAGCGCAGGCTGCCGATGACCGTGCGCGGCAGGAAGGCGTAGAAGCTCTCGCCCATGCGCGACGAGGCGGGGTCCTCGGGTGTCGCCACGCGCACGTGGTGGCCGCGGTTGTGCTCGACGAAGAAGTGGCCGTAGGCCGAGGTCGCCAGCGCGATCTTGGCCAGCCACTGCTCGAAGCCGTCGGTCTTGTGACCGAGTTCGTGGCCGGTGTTGATGCTGACACCCGACACGATGCCGACCGACACCGCCGCGCCGAGATACGCCCACCAGGCGAGATCGAGCGTGGCCACCGCCCAGCAGCCCCAGAGCAGCGAGAGGTACTGCAGCGGCACCGCCAGATAGGTGGCGTAGCGGTAGTAGCGCTCCTTCTCCAGGCGCGGCACGGCCGCTTCCGGCGGATTGCTGCGGTCCTCGCCGATGACGAAATCGGCGATCGGGATGATCAGGTACAGGAACAGCGGCGCGAACCACCAGAACACGCCCCAGCCGGTGAGCGTGTAGAAGCCGTAGCCGATGATCGGCAGGAGCATGACCGGTGCTCCCAGCAGCCAGAGATACTTCTTGCTGTCCGCCCAGTTGGCGGCATCCATCGTGGTCGACGTCATGGCCGGAATCCTCCGTGCGGCACGCTAATGAACAATCGTTTAATTAAACGATAGTTCAGGGCCCGGGCAGTGTCAATCCCGTGCCCGGATGCCGCGCGAACGTCGGCCGGCGCGCCGCACCAGGGCGGCGATGAGACGACGCTGCGCGCGCTTCTGCGGCAGGTATTCGGGGTGCCACTGGACCCCGATGCGGAAGGCCGTGCCCGGGGCCTCGACCGCCTGCTTGATGCCGTCGGCGTCGCGCGCAACCGTGCGCAGGCCGCGTCCGAGATCGCGCACGGCTTGGTGATGGAGGCTGTTGACCCGCAGCGTGCGGTCCCCGCAGATGCGGGCGAGGCGGCTGCCGGGCCGCAGCACGGCGGTCTTGCGCGGCAGCACCGTGCGGCGGTTGCTGGTCAGTCGCCGCCGGTGCCGGATGTCGGCGTAGAGCGACCCGCCCGACGCCACGTTGAGCAGCTGAGCGCCGCGACAGATGCCCAGCACCGGCAGATCGTCGGCCAGGGCAATGTCCAGCAGCGCCAGCTCGAGCCGGTCGCGGGCCGGGTCGGCGGCCGGTGCGCCGGGGTCATCGTCGCTGTACAGCGACGGGTCGATATCGTCGCCGCCGCCGACGATGAGACCGTCGAGATGCCGCTCGCCGAGCGGCCGCGACGGCGTGATGCGCAGCGGGCGGCCACCGCTGGCGCGCACCGCGGCCGCCGCGAACCACCAGCCCCACGGCAGCGACGCGTCGCCGCCGGTGATGCCGATCAGCGGCCGCCGGCCAGCGATGCGTCGTCCAGCAGCCATGCGCGCGCTTGCCGCTCCCAGTCGCCCGCCAGCCGGTCCACCAGGCTCTCGTGACAGGCGAGGAAGGCCGCCGCCATCTCCTGCCGCCGCGCGTCATCGCCGGCCAGATGCTCGACCTGCAGCCAGTCGCGCCAGATCTCGCGCCAGCGCCAGTCGGGCTCGTCGATCTGGCAGTTGGGCAGGCGGTAGTGCAGCGCCGGGCGCGACTTGATGCGGTCGTCGTCGGCTACCGCCTGGACACGCGCTTCGTCGAGCAGCGCGAAGACGGGCAGCATGTCCAGCGAGCGATTGCGCGTCGGATTGTGGGTCAGGTAGTCGTCGATCAGCTGGTCCTGGTCCGGTGCGTAGCCGGGCTGCAGGATGTGGCGCGCATAGGCCAGCGGATAGGGCTCGATGTACGGCGACAGGCGCCGCGAGATGTCGGGATGGCAGCGCTCCCGCAGCCACGGATAGAGCAGCGCGTAGGCCTGCATGTAGCCGAGCAGCGTGGCGGCGTCGATGGCGGGCAACTCGACGTTGAGATGCAGACCGAAGGCATAGAGCGGCGAGTGCCGCGTGCCGCGCGCACCCGCACGGCGCAGATCACCGACCAGACCGTCGATGACGTCGAGCTCGTCCATCGGAACGGGCGGCGTGACGATCTCGAAGGGCACCACCTGACGCGCCAGCGCCGCCAGCAGGCTCTCGGACAGCTCTTCCAGGCTGTTGCGCCAGTCCGCGGAGTGGTCGTTCTGCTCGCGTCCCATGGCCTTGAGGAAGGCGAAGTCCAGCTCGATGCCGAAGGTGCCCCAGCGGGTGTCGCGGACCTCGGCCTCGTAGTCGGAGATGATGTGGGCCTGTCCGCCCGTGCGCTGCGGTACGAGCTCGCACAGGCGGGCCAGGGACAGGCCGGAGAACTCGAACTCCAGTCCGAGACGGCGCACGTCGCCCGAGGCGGTGACGCCGCGCGGCGGCATCGGACCGGTCGAGGGCCGCTCGCGGCGGCGCCACCATTTCCGGAATTGCGAAGGGATCATTGCGTTGCCCTGAAGTGTGCGGAGGGAGGCCGGCTCGGACGGTGGGACATCACGGGTCTGCGGGTTCCTCTCGTTGTGGTGCCGATGACGTGCCGCAGGGGCGCCGCCGAATCTGCGCGCAACCGCGTCGTCGGGTGAAACATGCGGGACCGGGGCGCGTGAACGGCACCCGTTGCCCCCCGGTGCGTGGTCCGATCAGGTCGCGGTCGCCTCGAACAGCAGCGTCTGCTGGGCGCCGGCGTGGTCCTCGTCCGGAACGCCGGTACGAGTGTAGTGCCCGTCGGCGTCAAGCTCCCAGGCGCGCACGCGGTCGTCGATGTAGCACTGCAGCTCGGCGAGCACGCGCTTGCGCAGGCGGGCGTCCAGCACCGGAAAGGCAACCTCGACGCGCTTGTAGAGATTGCGTTCCATCCAGTCCGCCGACGACAGCCATACCTCGGGCTCGCCGCCGTTCTCGAAGCAGAACACCCGGGTGTGCTCGAGGAAGCGGCCGATCACCGACGTCACCCGGATGGTGTCCGAGATGCCGGGCAGTCCGGGGCGCAGGCAGCACATTCCGCGCACCACCAGCTCGATCGGCACGCCGGCCTGGGAGGCCCGGTACAGCGCCTGGATCATGCTGGCGTCGACCAGCGAGTTCATCTTGGCGCGGATGCGCGCCGGCTTGCCGGCGCGGTGGTTGTCGGCCTCGCGGTCGATCCGCTGGATCAGTGTCCGTTGCAGCGTGAACGGGGAGTTCAGCAGCCGCTCCATGCTGGTCACCTTGCCCAGCGAGGTGAGCTGCAGGAAGACGTTGTGTACGTCGTGCCCGATCTTGGTGTCGCTGGTGAACAGGCCGTAGTCGGTGTAGAGACGTGCGGTCTTGGGGTGGTAGTTGCCGGTGCCCAGGTGCACGTAGTGGCGCAGGCCGCTCTCCTCCCGGCGCACCACCAGGATCATCTTGGCGTGCGTCTTGTAGCCCACCACGCCGTAGACCACGTGCGCGCCGACCTCCTGCAGGGCCTCGGCGAGATCGATGTTCTCGGCCTCGTCGAAGCGGGCGCGCAGCTCGACCACCACCGTGACCTCCTTGCCGGCGCGCGCTGCCTCGATCAGCGCCTCCACGACGGGGCTCTTGGCGCCGGTGCGGTAGAGCGTCTGCTTGATGGCCAGCACATTGGGATCGCGCGCGGCCTGGCGCAGGAATTCGAGCACCGGTGAGAACGAGTCGTAGGGGTGGTGCAGCAGCACGTCGCGCTCGCGCAGCGTGGCGAAGGCGTCCTGGGTCATGCCCTTGTGCACCCGCGGGGTGAAGGCCGGGAACTTGAGCTCCGGTCGCTCGATCAGGTCGGGCAGCGCCATCAGCCGGTTGAGGTTCACCGGCCCGTTGACCTGATAGACGTCCGCCGGGGTCAGGTGCACGGTCTCCATCAGGTAGCGCCAGAGGTGCTCGGGACAGTTCTGGGCCACCTCGAGGCGCACCGAGTCGCCCCACTGGCGCTGGGCGAGCTCGCCTTCCAGCGCCTCCAGCAGGTCCTCGGTCTCCTCCTCGTCGACCAGCAGGTCCGAGTTGCGCGTGATGCGGAACTGGTAGCAGCCGGTGGCCTGCATGCCCGGGAACAGGTCGTCCACATAGGCATGGATCACCGAGCTCAGGAAGACGAAGTCGTACGGGCCGGAGCCCTTGATGTGGGACGGGATCTGGATGAGCCGGGGCAGCGCGCGCGGTGCCTGCACCACGGCGAAGCCGCTGTTGCGGCCGAAGGCGTCCTTGCCCTGCAGCTGGACGATGAAGTTGAGCGACTTGTTGAGGATGCGCGGGAAGGGGTGCGCCGGATCGAGCCCGATCGGCGACAGCACCGGCATGAGCTCCTCGTGGAAGTAGTTCTCCAGCCAGTGGTCCTGCTCGGTGGTCCATTCCGAGCGCCGCAGAAAGCGGATCTTCTCCTGCTCCATGGCCGGCAGCAGCACGTCGTTGAACACGCGGTACTGCTCGTCGACCAGCGCGTGCGCCCGGTCGGCGATCTCGCGCAGCAGCTCCTGCGGCGCCTTGCCGTCGGCGCCGCGCTGGTTGGGGTTGAGCTCGGCCATCTTGATGAGGCCGGCGACGCGGATCTCGAAGAACTCGTCGAGATTGGAGCTGGCGATGCAGACGAACTTGAGCCGCTCGAGCAGCGGCATGCTTTCGTCGAGCGCCTGCTCCAGCACGCGCTTGTTGAACGCGAGCAGGCTCAGCTCGCGGTTGAGATAGAGTTCGGGCGCGGCCAGATCGGGGCTTGGGGCCTCGTCCGTGGCCTTCACCGCGACGTTGGTCTGACTGTCCATGGCGCCTTATTGCAGCGCGACTGTATGACGCGCTCGTGACCGGTTAGGTGTGCAGCATAAATCGACCGGGATGATCCGTGAAAATTCCCGCGGCGCCGAGCTTCCGCAGCCGTTCGGCCTCTTCCGGATCATTCACGGTGTAGACGTGCGCGCGCAGTCCGGCGGCGTCGAGCGCTGCCATCATCTCGGCGGTGGCCAGGTCGCGCGCCAGATGCACCACGTCGGTGTCGAAACGCTGCGCCGTGGCGATGGCCGGCCCGGCATCCTCGGCGAACAGGGGCGCCACCGGCACCTGCGGCAGCGCGGCCCGGAACGCCGCCAGCGCGGCGTGATCGAAGCTCGACACCAGCAGGTCGGCGGCGCGCCAGCCGCCGGCGAGCGCCGCATCCAGCGCCGCTGCGGTGCGTTCGCCGACCGCCCGACCACCCTTGAGCTCGATGTTGAGCGCGGCACGACCGCGCAGATGGTCGAGCACTTCCTCCAGGGTCGGGATGGCCGTGCCGTCCCCGGCGTCCAGCGCCCGCAGCGCGGCCAGCGGAGTTTCGAGCAGTGCGCCCGATCCGTCGGTGCGGCGCTCCAGCCGATCGTCGTGGAACACGATCAGTGCTTCCGGGTGGGCCTGCACGTCGAGCTCGATCCAGCGTGCACCGTGACCGAGCGCGGCGTCGAAACCGGCCAGCGTGTTCTCGGGCGCGCTGCCCGCCGCGCCGCGGTGGCCGAAGATCGTGAAGCCGTCGAGAGCCGGCCGGCGCATCAGTCCTCGACGCTGACGATCTTCATGGTGTTGGTCCCGCCCGGTCCGTCGAAGTCGCCCTTGGTGATCAGTGCGCGATCGCCGGCCCGCAGACTGCCCAGCGCCTTCAGCATGTCGACCGCCTCCTGCGCCGGCTTGATGCTCTCCAGGTCGGTGGGCGTGAAGGCCAGTGGATAGACGCCGCGGCACAGCGTCATGCGCCGGCGCGTGGCTTCGTGCTGGGTGAGCGCGAAGATGGGGATGCCGGTATCGCTGCGCGACATCATCAGCGCGGTGGCGCCGGATTCGGTGAGCGCGACGATGGCCTGCGCGTTCATGTGCTGCGCGGTCCAGATGGTGGCCATCGCGATCGCCTCGTCGGTGCGCACGAAATGGCGCGACATGCGTTCGCGGTTGCGCGGCTCGGGCATGGCGGCCTCGGCGCCACGGCACACGCGCGCCATCGCCTCCACGACGCGCGCCGGATGCTTGCCGGCCGCGGTCTCCGCCGACAGCATGACGGCGTCGGTGCCGTCCATGACCGCGTTGGCCACGTCGAGTACCTCGGCGCGGGTCGGGATCGGGCTGGTGATCATCGACTCCATCATCTGCGTCGCGGTGATCACCATGCGGTTGTCCTCGCGCGCCGCGCGCGTGATGCGCTTCTGCCAGCCCGGTAGCTCGGCGTCGCCGATCTCCACGCCCAGGTCGCCGCGCGCGATCATCAGCGCGTCGGAGGCCTCGATGATGCTGTCCAGCGCCAGCAGCGCTTCGGCGCGCTCGATCTTGGCGACCAGCGCGGCACGGCTGCCGGCGGCGTCGAGCAGCTTGCGCGCCTCGCGCATGTCCTCGCCGTTGCGCGGGAAGGACACCGCCACGAAATCGACTTCCAGTGCGGCCGCGTGCGCGAGATCGGCGAGGTCCTTGTCGGTGAGCGCGGCCGCGGAGAGGCCGCCGCCGGCCTTGTTGATGCCCTTGCGGTCTGAGAGCACGCCCCCGATCACCACTTCGGTCTCGATGCGGGTGCCATCCACGCGCGTCACGGTCAGCCGGATGGCGCCGTCGTTGAGCAGCAGCGCGTCACCGGGCGCGACGTCGTCGGGCAGGTCCCGGTACGCGCAGCCGACGATGGTCACGTCGCCGGCATCGGCCGGATGCGCGGTATCGAGCACGAAGCGCGCGCCGCGCTCGAGGGTCACCGGGCCGTCGCGGAAGCGCTCGACGCGGATCTTGGGGCCCTGCAGGTCGGCGAGGATGCCGATGTCGCGCTGCAGCTCGGCGGCGGCTTCGCGCACCTGCGCGATGCGGCGCGCCTGATCGTCCTGGGTGCCGTGCGAGTAGTTGATGCGTACCGCATCCACGCCGGCGCGCAGCAGCGCCATGAGGGCGTCGGGATCGTCGGTGGCGGGGCCGAGGGTGGCGAGTATGCGGGTGTGGCGGCGCGGGTCGTTCTGCATGGGCGCTACTTTACGCCGGCAGCGCTTGCGACTGCGTGAAGCCCCGCCCGGGAAGCCCCTGCTCCGGGGCATCTGTGCCAATCTCTCGCGCACGCCGCCACCATCGCACGAGGGAGAAGCCTGCCAGTGACCACCACCATCGGAACCCCGCTGAGCGCCGACGCCACCCGCGTGCTGCTGCTGGGCAGCGGCGAGCTGGGCAAGGAGGTCGCCATCGAGCTGCAGCGGCTGGGCGTCGAGGTCGTGGCCTGCGATCGTTACGCCGATGCACCTGCCATGCAGGTGGCGCATCGCAGCCATGTCTTCCCGATGCTGGACGGAGCGCGTCTGCGCGAGGTCGTGGAACGCGAGCGGCCGGCGCTGATCGTGCCCGAGATCGAGGCCATCCACACCGAGACCCTGCTGGCGCTGGAGGCCGAGGGCTGGCGCGTGGTGCCCACCGCGCGCGCGGCGCGGCTGACCATGGATCGCGAGGGCATCCGCCGTCTGGCCGCCGAGGACCTCGGCCTGCCGACCTCGCCCTACCGATTCGTCGACGATCTTGCCGCCTGCCGCGATGCGGTGGCGGCGGTCGGTCTGCCCTGCGTCGTCAAGCCGGTGATGAGCAGCTCCGGCAAGGGCCAGTCCACCATCCGCAGCGAGGCGGATATCGACGCCGCGTGGGCGTACGCGCAGGCCGGCGGGCGCGCCGGCGCCGGCCGCTGCATCGTCGAGGGCTTCGTACCGTTCGACTACGAGATCACGCTGCTCACGGTGCGGGCGGCCTCCGGCACCCGCTTCTGCGCGCCCATCGGGCACCGCCAGGTGGACGGCGACTACCGCGAGTCGTGGCAGCCGCAGCCGATGAGCGATACCGCCCTGGCGCGCGCCCGCGAGATCGCGACCGCGGTCACCGACAGTCTGGGCGGCTACGGCATCTTCGGGGTCGAGCTGTTCGTGCGCGGCGACGAGGTGCTGTTCTCCGAGGTCTCCCCGCGTCCGCACGACACCGGACTGGTCACGCTGATCAGCCAGGACCTCTCCGAGTTCGCGCTGCACGCACGCGCCATCCTCGGTCTGCCGGTCCCGGACGTGCGCCACTACGGTGCCGCTGCGTCGTGCGCGCTGGTGTTCGAGGGCGACGACGAGGCACCGCGCTTCACCGGCATCGGCGAGGCACTGGCCCATCCCGATGTGCACCTGCGACTGTTCGGCAAGCCCGGTCTCGGCGGGGGGCGGCGGCGCATGGGCGTGACCCTGGCGCTGGCCGACAGCGTCGAGCTTGCACGCGAGCGTGCCACCGCGGCGGCGGCCTGCATCGCTTTGGCAGACTGATCCGCGACATTCGCAGCAGCGGGGGAACGCGATGACGGGACGCGACAGCGCGAGAGCGCTCGGCGCGGGCGTGGCCATGGCGCTGGCGGCAACCGCCGCGCACGGTACCGACGACGCCGGCTGGAAGCCGATGGGCTTCGCCCAGCTCACCATGGAGCAGCGCGGCGACGGCGGCATCGACTTCGGTGCCGACCGTGTCCGTGCCGGGGCGCGGTTCAGCGCGGGCGACTTCGGTGGCGGACTGGTGCTCGACTTCAACGTGCCCGACGCCGGCGACCGCACGCCGGGCACCCTCACCAACGTCATCAAGGATGTCTACGGCGACTGGCGCTTCCATTCGCGCTGGCTGCTGCGCGTCGGCCAGTTCAAGACGCCGCTGGGCATGGACTTCAACACGCCCGGCCATCGCCTGGACATCACCAAGCGCGGCATGGAGAAGCCGCTGGTGCTGGAGCGCGACCCCGGCGCCATGGTCAGCGGCCGCGGTCTGCCGGGCGGATTCGGCGTGGATGCCGGTGCCTTCAATCCCGCCGGCCGCTCCGGCGCCACCACTCACACCACGGCCCAGGAAGGCGAGGACAACGCCTATGCCGGGCGTCTGCACTGGGACGGTGTCGAGGCCCTGCACGCCGAGATCGCCTATGGCACCAGCGAGGCCGCCGGTGGTCCCGGGACCGAGGACTACCGTGTGCTCGACGCGGGGCTGCGCTTCACGCGCGGGCCGCTCACCCTCAAGGCCGAATGGATCGACGGCAGCGATATCCGCGGCATCGACGGCCGCGACGAGCGCGTCGTCTACGGCCACGCCGACTACCGGCTGTCGCAGCGCTGGACCCTGGTGGCGCGCCACTATGCGGGGCGCAGCGAGCCCGCGACCGGCGGCGACAGCAACCTCGGGAATACCTACCTGGGCGTGACGGTGCATCCGCCGATGCGCGGCCCGGTGGTGCTGCGGCTGCAGATCAACGCGGTCCTGGAGAGCGGCGACGGCGAGGCCTACACCGGCCTCGGCGGATTCCGCGACGATGCCGTTCTGGTGCAGGCCCAGGTCGCGCTGCGCTAGCGTGCCGGTGGAGCGGACAGGCCGGCGCGGGTAGGCTGGCATTCAGGGCCGGGGCGGCAGCCTTGCCCCGTCATTCGCAATGGGAGAACCGCATGATCCGCGCCGCCGCGCCCGCGCTTGTCGCGCTCGCCGCCAGCATTGTTGCCGTCCCGCCGCTCCAGGCCAACGACGAGATCGCCCACGTCTACGGCTGGGTCGAGAAGAGCCGCATCATGGCGATGGACGCCGAGATCAAGGCCAAGCTCGATACTGGTGCGCTGACCTCGTCGATGCACGCCACCGACATCGAGCGCTTCGAGCGCGACGGTGACGAATGGGTGCGCTTCGAGGTAGCGGTCGAGGACGAGCGCGACGGCAGCGACAAGCGCGAGACCTTCGAGCGCCCGGTGTACCGCAACGTCATCATCCGCGGTGCCGGCGGCGAGGAGCGCCGCCCGGTCGTGCTCATGGAGGTCTGCTTCGGATCGGTCGTCCACGAGGAGCAGTTCAGTCTCGAGGATCGCAGCGACATGATCTATCCGGTGCTCATCGGTCGCCGGACCATCCAGCATCTCGGCGTCATCGACGTGACCCGCACCTTCCTCAACGGCGCCGACTGCGACATGGACTCGCCGGTCGAGAAGCACGAGGGTCAGGAAGCCGACGACGACATCGGCGCGTAGTCCGGTCGGAGCCGGTGCCGCCGCGGCGACACGCTCTCCGTCCATGCACGGCCCGGCTCCGCCGAGCGCGTCAGTCCTTCAGGAAGAACTCCACGGTCGTCACCACGCGCACACGCTTGATGTGCGGCGACAGGCGGTCGCGATCCTCGATCGAGAAGTAGCCCTGCCGCGCCCGGCGGATGCCGCCGACCTCGGCGCCGGAATCCTCGGCGAACTGCTCGGCGGCGTCGCGGGCGCTGCGCGTGGCCTCGGCGATCATTTCCGGCTTGATGGCGTTGAGCGACGTGAACAGGTACTCGGTGGGGTACTCGTAGTTGCGGTTCAGCGAGACGCCGGCGGCGACCAGCTCCTGGCTGTCCTGCTGGGCCTCGCGCACCGCGTCGACGTCCTCGCTGCGCAGCAGCACGACCGCCTGCGCCTGATAGCGCTCGGCATCCTGCTGCCCGTAGCCCTGGCGATCGTTGATGTTGGGCGGAGCGCGCGTGATCTGCCCGGCGGTGAATCCGCGGCCGCGCAGAAAGCCGGTGATGGCGTCGCCGTCGGCACGCAGACGCTGCTGCAGCGTTTCCAGATCATCGGCCGTGGTGGTGTAGGCCAGTGACCACAGCGCGAGATCGGCGGGCACTTCGCGCTCCGCGAGGCCCTTGACCTCGACCACGCGGTCGGCACCCCGCAACGTGGTAGCTGCCTGCGCCACGAACCAGCCGGCGAGGGCCAGTCCCACCGCCACCAGCAGGCCCATGATGGCCGCTGCGCTCCTGCCGTTCGTCATGCTGTATCTCCGTGTCCGAGCCGCTCCGGTCGTGATCGTCGCAGCTTGGCGGCGGCGTTGCCATTGCGGCCCGGCACCGGCGTCAATCCGGTCGTTCCGGGTTGTCCGGGTCCGGCTGATTCTCGGTCTCGGCCGGTGACGGCGCCGGCGCCGCATCCGGCAGGCTGTCCGGGGCGATCACGGCCTCCGGTGCCGCATCCGGCGGGGTCGGCGCGTCCGGCGCGGGTGCGCCCGCCTCGGTCGCGGCATCCGCGGCCGGTTCCGCTTCGGTGGCGGGCGCCTCCCGCCGCTGCACACCGATATGGTAGGCCGCGAAGCCCGGGATCACCGCCTGATTGAGCGCCATGCCGATGACGCGGCCGGTGTACGGCGAGCGGATCTGGACGCGACGGTTGGTGATGGGGTCGGTGACGTTGCCGAGCAGCTCGCCCTCGGACACTTCCTGACCGATGTCCACCCGGCTGGTGAGGATGCCGCCGTCGTCGGCGCGCACCCAGTGCGACTCGTAGTACACCGGCTGTGGTTCGCCCCAGAGGGTGAAGCGCGGCACCATGTCGAGGTGGCTGAGCAGGCTGCGCAGCGCACGCACGCCGTGCTCGACCTGTTCCCGCTGGAAGCGCATCGGCTCGCCGGCCTCGAGCGTCACCGTGGGCGCGCCGGCGCGCGTTGCGGCTTCGCGAAGGGTGCCCTCGGGCGGCACGCTGTTGAGCACCACGGTGGCGCCGAAGCCGCGGGTCAGCTCGGCGACGTCGGGTTTCGACAGGTCCGCCCGCAACTGCGGCAGGTTGGTGCGGTGGAAGGAACCGGTGTGCAGGTCCACCAGCGCATCGCAGTGGCGCACGATGTTCTCGAACATCGAGTGCGCGATGCGCGACGCGGCGCTGCCGTCCGGGTCCCCCGGGAAGTGGCGGTTGAGATCGCGCCGGTCCGGGAGATAGCGCGAGCCCTGCCGGAAGCCGAACAGGTTGACGATGGGCACGCCGATGAGCGTGCCGCGCATGCCGCGCGGATCGACGTCATAGAGCAGCTGGCGGACCATCTCGATGCCGTTGAGCTCGTCGCCGTGCACCGCCGCGGTCAGGCACAGCGTCGGCCCCGGCTCGGTGCCGTGCGCGACCAGCACCGGCGTCGGTTCGGCGAGGCCGGTGAAGGAATCGCTGGCGTACCACGGCACCTGAAGCGTCTCGCCCGGCGGGATGCTGCCTTCGAGGATCTCGAAGGCAGCGACCGGACCCGAGCGCGCGCTGCGCGTCATGGCGTCCAGCGCCTGGTCGAGGGTGGGCGGATCCGGTGTCGTGGGAGCCGCTTCGGGCACGCTGCGCGCCGACGGTGTCTCCACGGTCTCGAGGGTCTCGGTCGCGACCTGGACGGCACCCTGGGCGGTCTCGTCGTCGGATTCGACGGCCGCGACAGGCTGACCGGCCAGCACCGCCAGCACCACTGCCGTCGGGATTCTTCGGTATCGGGGGGATTCGCGCATGGGGGGAGGCTCGCAGAGTTTGCGCTCGGTGGATACACCCATCCTGGCGGCGCCACTGCGACATCCGCTGAACAAATCCCCGGAGGTTGGACAGCAGGGGGTTAGCGGTTTTTGCGCGTCTCACTCGCGTTTAGACTCCGCGGTTCCATTCACGAGGGCGTGCCCCGGAGCGCGCCCCGCAAGTGCCTGGGGAGATGCTGATGCCCGGCTGGCTGCAGCGGCACCGGTTGCTCGGTGTCGCCGTTCTGTTCTCGGCGCTGCTGGCGCCCTTCGCGGCGCACGCGCAATCCGGCGACAGTGCGCAGGACGGCTCGGTGCCGGCCTACAGCACGATCGCGGATGCGCTCGAGGACGAGACCGCGCGCAAGGCCCTGATCGCGGAGCTGCGCGCGCTGGCCGCGGAGAAGGAAGCAGCCGGGGCATCGGATGCCGCCGGGTCCGCCGACGAAGCCGCATCCGCGCCGGATGAGCCGAAGCCCTCCGTGTCCCGGCGCTTCGCGGCCCTCACCCAGCAGGTCGCGGAGGGACTGGCACGCGAGTTCTCCGAGGCGGTGGCGGCATTCTCGTCCGCCGGGTCCGATACCGCTGCGGTCGACTGGCCCGCGCTGGCCCGGGCAAGCGTCGATCTGGTGGCGGTCATCATCGCGGTCCTGGTGGTGTACTTCGCGCTGAGGCGGATCTGCACCCCGATCTACCGGCGGCTCGACGGCTGGTCGCAGCGGCCCGCCGCCAGCGCGCTGCTGCGCAAGGTTTCGGCGGTGGTGGTGGCCGCCGGCATCGACGGCGTCCTCATCGTCCTGGCGTGGGTCGCGGGCTTCGCGCTGGCGCTGTTCGCGCTCAGCGAGCCCGGCGCGATGGATGCGCGCCAGACCATGTTCCTCAACGCCTTCCTGCTGGTGGAGGCCTTCAAGGCGCTGATCCGCATGCTGTTCGCGACGCGCTTCGACGGCCTCCGCCTGCTGCCCATGTCCGCCGACGTGGCGGCCTACTGGAACGGGTGGTTCGCGCGCCTGTCCGGTTTCATCGGTTACGGCCTGCTGCTGGTCGTGCCGGTGGTCAACGTCAATGTCTCACCCGAGGCCGGGCGCGCGCTCACACTGGTGGTGATGGTACTCGCCTTCGTCTACGCGGCGGTCGTCATCCTGCGCAACCGCGACCGGGTATGCGACCAGTTCCAGCACTATGCCGCCGGCGCGCAGCTCGGCGTCGGCCGGGTGGCGCTGCACGCGCTGGCGCGCATCTGGCACCTGCTGGCGCTGACCTACTTCGCGTCTCTGGCGGTGGTCGCCATCCTGCGTCCCGAGGACGCGCTGCCCTTCCTGCTGCGCGCCTCGGTGCAGACGCTGATCGCGGTCGGTGGCGGCGTCTTCGTGGCCATCGTCATGGCGCAGATCATCAGTCGCCGCATCCGCCTTCCCGACGAGGTGAACCGCAAGTTCCCGCTGCTCGAGACGCGCCTCAACGGTGCGGTGCCGGGCGCCCTGCACGTGCTGCGCGGCGTGATCCTGCTGGCGGTCGGGCTGGTCATCCTGGACGCATGGGCGGCCTTCAACCTGCCCGAGTGGCTGGGCTCCGACGCGGGCACGGCCTTCCTCGTCACGCTGATCTCGGTGGGCTTCGTGCTGCTCATCGCCAAGGCGGTCTGGATCGGCTTCGCGAGCTGGGTCGAGCTGCGTCTCAACCCGGACAGCGACCGCGGTGCGCCGTCGGCGCGCGAGGAGACGCTGCTGGCACTGTTCCGCAGCGCCTTCCTGATCGTGCTGACCGTGCTCACGGCGATGATCGTGCTGTCCGAGATCGGCATCAACATCGGCCCGCTCATCGCCGGTGCCGGCGTGCTCGGCCTGGCCATCGGTTTCGGGGCGCAGAAGCTGGTGCAGGACGTCATCACCGGCGTCTTCATCCAGCTGGAGAACGCGATCAACACCGGCGATGTCGTCACCGCCGGTCCGGTCACCGGCACGGCCGAGAAGCTCACCGTGCGCTCGGTCGGCATCCGCGACCTGTCCGGCACTTACCACATCGTGCCGTTCTCCAGCGTCGATACCGTCTCCAACTTCATGCGCGATTTCGCGTACCACGTCGGCGTCTACGGCGTGGCGTACCGCGAGGACATCGACGAGGTCATGATCCAGCTGCGCAAGGCCTTCGATGCATTGATGGCGGATCCCAGCCAGGCGCCCAAGGTGCTCGAGCCGCTGGAGCTGCACGGCGTCACCGAGCTCGCCGACAGCTCGGTGAACATCCGCGTGCGCATCAAGACCACGCCCGGCAATCAATGGGCGATCGGTCGCGAGTACAACAAGCTGGTCAAGCAGCACTTCGATGCTGCCGGCATCGAGATCCCGTTCCCGCACACCACGCTGTACTTCGGCGAGGACCGGTCCGGCGGCGCGCCGGCAGCGAACGTGCGGATGCTGGAGGCGCGCGACGTCACGCCGCGCGGCGACGAGGATGCCCCCGCGGTGCGCAGGCGGGTCGAGCAGAACCCCACCGAGCTGGGCGACTTCGACGAGGACGGCGGCTGACCGGCCGCCGTCCGTCCCGGGCGCTGCGGCTCAGACCGGGGCGCGGTACTGCTCGGGGATGGTCAGCTCGTAGGTCACGCCGCTGCCGGTACGGCCGAAGGCGAGGTTCGGGCCGCGCTGCGAGCTGAAGTAGAGCCGGCTGCCGTCCGGCGAGAAGGCCGGCCCGGTGATCTCCGAGCCGCCGAGGGTGATCTGCAGCAGCACCCTGGCCGGCGCGTTGGGGATCACGACCGCGAGCCGCATGGCGTCGCCGTCCTCGGCGACCAGCACGTCGCCGGCCGGGCCGACCACGACATTGTCGACGTCGTCGAAGTCGGGCTCGATGGAGTCGTTGTCGAAGACGATCTCGATGAGGTCGTTGTCGATGTCGTAGGCGTAGATGCGGTTGTCGCCCTTGGAGGCGAAGAACAGCACCATGCGGGTCGGAGCGGATCCGCCCGGCGGCACGCTGCGCAGCGCCACGGGCATCTCGTGGAGCCACATGCCTTCGCCGCCGCGGAACACGGTGCCGGGCACCGCGTCGCCATTGTTGCCGAGCTCGGAGCGCACCTCGCTCTGCGGGCGGTCGGCGCCGACCACATCGACCCAACTCACGCGATGCAGCGTGCGCCAGACGGCGTCGTCCTCGGCGTAGCCACCGTTCTCGTAGCCGGCGATGTTGAGCGCCTGCAGCCGGCCGCTCTGCATGCGCAGGCGCGGCACATCGCCGCTGCTGTCGAGATCGTTCTCGTCGGCCACGAAGCGGTAGAGGCGGCCCGAGCCGGAGTCCTCGGTGAGGAAGACGGTGCGCGTGGCGATGTCCACGGCCGCGGCCTCGTGGTTGAACATGCCCAGCTGCGGCAGTACGCGGGCGTCGTCCGGCGTGCCCAGCGGGTCGCACTCGTAGACGAAGCCGTCGCCGGTCTCCTCGCACGACAGCCAGGTGCCCCAGGGGCTGGCGCCGCCGGCGCAGTTGCGGCGGGTGCCGTCGAGGATGCGGTAGGCGTCGACGATCTCGCCGTCGGCGCTGAAGCGCAGCGCGCCGACGCCGCCGCGGCTGCTGTTCTCGCTGTTGGAGACGTAGACCCAGCCGCCGTCCGGCGCCGGGTAGCAGGCACCGCCGTCGGGCGCGTCGTGCCAGTTGTAGCCGGTGAGGCCGAGCGGGTCGAAGGCGCCGCTCACCGGATTGGTGAGATGGCGCGCCACCGCGCGCACCGAGAAGCCGGCCGGGATGAGGATGCCGTCGACGCCGGATTCCTGCAGCTCGCCGATGTCGGCGAGCGGGCCGGCGGGCAGGTTGAACTCGCGGCCTTCCGGCGATACCGGGTCCGGGCCCGGTTCGGGCGCCGGGCCGGGCCCGGGCTCGTCGCCCAACGAGGCGGGGTCGTCACCGCAGGCGGAGAGCCAGCTGCTGGTGGCGAGTCCGCCTCCGGTCATGAAGAGGGTGCGAAGGAGCTGACGGCGGTCCAGCGGTCGGTGCATCGGAATCATCGGTTCGGATTCGGGAAGCGCGAAAGTCTAGAACCGGGCCGTGACGGGACGGTGACAGAAAAAGGGGCCGGCACCCTTCGGTACCGGCCCCTTTCGCGCACCCCCGCGCCGCGATGTCAGGGCGCGATGACGTCGATATCGAAGATCGCGGTGGTGCCGCTGATCTCGTAGCCGACCAGCAGCAGCGGGTTGCCGCTCGGGCTGTCCGCGGCCGGAACGAACACGATGCCCTCGGGGCCGAGATCGCCGGAGGCCGGGTTGTAGGCGTCGTCCACCGCCGGGTCCTCGGAGAAGTCGCGCGTGTTGATGTACTGCACGAAGTCCGGCGACTCCGGATTGGAGACGTCGTAGACCATGATGCCGCCGACGCGCTCCAGGCCGACGAAGGCGTAGGTCCGGCCCTCGAGGCGGCCCAGTGCCAGCGCCTCTGGCTCGGGGCCCTTGGCGTCGCTGCGGCTGTCGACGTCGTTCTCGTCGTTGCTGGCGTTGAAGCCGTTCTCGCCGAGGCGGTTGGCGGTGATGACCTCGAAGTCGCTGCCGCTGTCGTAGACCATCGAACGCGTGCTGGTGTCGAAGATCGAGAACGAGCGCGCACCGTAGGTGATCAGGTCCTCGTAGACGCAGGCCGCGGTGGGCTGGCCGCCGCTGTTGAGGCACGAGGCATCGGCCAGACCCTCGGTGGCGATGATGTTGATGCGGCCCAGCGCGCCGTCCTCGAAGAGGTCGGGGATGGTGTCGCCGTCGCTGTCGGTCGCGGCGCCGGGGAAGAGCGCGGCGAGGTCGGAGTCGATGGTCGCGCCCACTTCGTCGGGGTCGACGATGTCTTTGGCACGGATCTCGTCGAGATAGACCAGGCATTCGCCGTCGTCGAAGTCCTGCAGACCCATGGCCGCGTCGCAGCCGGCCTCGTCGGTGTCGAAGATGTACTCGCGGCCGTCGCCCTCGTTGGCGGTGACCAGGAAGGTCTTGCCGTTGACCCCGTACGATGCCATCGAATCCGGCATCAGCAGACCCCTGACCGGCCAGTTGGTGATGCGGATGGCGTCGTCGTCGTCGCTGGCGTCGAGCTCATTGCCGGGAATCGCGTGATCCTTGGTGCCGGTGCCCCAGATCGCGGTGATCGTGGCAGTGGCCAGATCGATCTCGACGAAGCCGCTGTTCTCCTGCAGCGAAGCCCAGGCGGTGGCGCTGTCGTCGGAGACGGCGATGTACTCGGGCTCCAGATCCTGCGCCACGCTGGCGCCGAACGGCCGCGGGGTGCGGACGCGCGCATCGAGCTCGCCGGCGCGGTCGCCGCCGTCGTTGAAGGCCTCGAAGGTGACCGCGGTGACCGAAGCATCGGTGAGCGCGCCGGCGCCGCCGCTCATGGCGATGATGCTGACCGAGCCTTCGGGATCATTGGTGTAGTCGCCGCTGGGCTCGCCCTCGTTGGCGGTGATGGCGAAGGCGCCGTCCGGCGAGAAGGTCACCATGTCCGGCAGCGCGCCGACCTGCACCGCCGACAGGAAGGTGCCGTCGGTCGCCTGGTAGAAGGCCACGTAACCCGGATCCTGCTTGGGGTCGGCCTCGATGGCCACGGCGACCACGCCGCTGCTGATCGCGACGCTGTTGGCCGCACCCAGCGCATCGGCGGAGATGCTGCGCGCGGTGGCCACGTCACCGGCGACGTCGAGGGTCGCCGACAGCGTCGGCGCGGACGGCGACGACAGATCGACGATGTCGACCGTTTCGGCCTGGGCGTTGACGATGTAGAGCTGCGCGGTCGCGGCGTCGAAGGCCACGATCTCGGCGGCGGCCTCGTCGAAGCCGGCTTCCGGGTTGCGGAAGCTGCCGATCTTGCTCAGCGAGATGCTGCTGCGCGAAGCGTCGTCGCCGGGTGCGCCCGGCGCGCCGTCCTGGCCATCCTGCCCGGCCGGGCCTTCCGGCCCGCGCGAGCCGTCGTCACCCTCGCAACCGGCCAGCGCGGCCGCACCCGCGACGGCTGCCGCCGCGATCGTCAATCGAATCGTCATGCCCCCTGCTCCCTGTGTTCGAACCAGACAAACGCCGGACGCTAAGGGGGTTGCGTTGCAGTCGCGTGACCGGACGGCGACGGTTCGGTGACGCAGCGGGGCGCCGATCAGCCGGTCGAGGCGCGCGCGCTCTTGATGCGGTCGTAGGCGGTGGTCAGGTCGCGGGTCTTCTCCTCGGCCATCGGGCGCATACTCTCGGGCAGGCCCTTGGCGGCGAGGCGGTCGGGGTGGTTCTCGTTGACCAGCTTGCGGTAGGCCCGCTTGACCTCGTCGTCGCTGGCCTCGGGCGAGACGCCGAGCACCTCGTAGGCCCAGTCGAGATCGACCTGGCTTCGGCCACCCCCGGCCTGCCCGCCGGCGCCGGCACCGCCGCCGCGCAGCATGGCCTCCATGCGGGCGACCTCCGCCTCGCTGAAGCCGAGCCCGCGCGCGATGCGCACCAGCATCTCGTGCTCGGCCGGATGGATGCGCCCGTCCGCGCCCACCGCGCTGATCTGGATCTGCAGGAACATGGCCAGCAGCGGGCGCTGGCGCTGTGCCGTGCTGGCAAAGGCCGCCACCTCGGCATCGAGATCGAAGTCCGCCGCCTTGCCGCGATTGAAGGCGGCCCGCGCCTGGTTGCGCGCGTTCTCGTCGAGCCGGAAGCGCGTGAACAGCGCTTCCGCCACCTGGATCTCGTCCTCCGTGACCTGGCCGTCGGCCTTGCAGACCGCGCCCATGACCGCGAATACCGACTCCAGGAAACGTTCCTGCAGCTTGCCGAAGCGGGTACGGATCAGCCAGCGCAGCAGGGGCCGGGCAGCGAAGTACCCGATCAGCCCGCCGATGAGCAGCCCGCGGCCGCCGCCGATGAGCAGCCCGATGAGGCCGCCGACGATGAGCCCGAAGATCATGACGCCATTCTAGCGGCAGGGCCTGAATGCGGCCCGAAGCGTGTCAGGACAACCTCGGCCAGCGCATGAACAGGCACACGCCCAGCCCCCAGGCAGCGTTGACGATCAGCGCGCCGACGAAGATGCGCGGATCCCAGCCGGCGGCGAAGGCCATGCCCTTGAGCGGGAACACGACGAACAGCGCCACCGCGCTCGGCCCGACCGCGCCCGCCGCGATGCCGCGGACCCAGTAGCCCACCCCGTTCGTGCCGCGGATCAGCAGCCAGATCGGCACACCCCAGAGCCCGCCCCAGAACGCCAGTGACAGCACCGACGGCACCCCCAGCGGCTCGGTGGGCGTCAGGCTGAAGGGCGGATTCGGCACCATGCCGAGCGCGTGGAAGACGGCGATGACCGCCTGATGGAAGAGCAGGGTGGCCGCGAAGCCGGCCACGAAGGCGCGCAGCGGAGCGTTCACTGCACGGCACCGCGGCGGGCGCGTCCGGGCATTGCGTGCTGGTGTCGTGACATCGACTCGGCCTGCTTGCGGGATGGCTTATCGTTCGCCCGACGTCCGGCCGCGTCAAGCGGCGGCGTACCTGCGTTCACAAGTCAGGAGGAGACAGCATGATCGGTTACGTGACCCTGGGCAGCGACGACCTCGCGCGAGCGGGCGCCTTCTACGATGCACTGCTCGCCGAGCTCGGCGCCGCGCGCGCGATGGAGAGCGAGCGCTTGATCGTGTGGGCGACCGCTGCCGGCGCGCCCATGTTCGGCGTGTTCACGCCCTACGACGGGCAGCCGGCCAGCGTCGGCAACGGTTCGATGGTGGCCTTGGCCGCCGGCTCTCGCGAGCGCGTCGATACCCTGTACGCCAAGGCGTTGGCGCTGGGCGCGACCGACGACGGCGCTCCCGGCGAGCGCATGCAGGGGTTCTACGGCGGCTATTTCCGCGACCTCGACGGCCACAAGCTCAACTTCTTCCACCTGGGGTGAAGCGCGGGGCGGGCATGCGCGGGCCGGCACTGCGCGGCCCGCTGCGCCTGTCGCAGCAGCGGCGATCGAAGCCCTGACCCGAAGCGGGGCGGTAATCGCCGCCGCTCCCGCTCGCTTGGGTTGTTCGCGTGAACGTTAAGTTATAACATACTGCACCTCACGCCCAGGCACTTCGATCCGGCATGACTCGCAATCTCCCCCCGGCTTCCGCGCGGCGCCCGAAGCGCGGCGCGCACGCGTCACAGCGTCCCGACCTGCCCCCGGCGCGGACGGTGTTCCGTCCCGCCCTCCTCGCTCTGGCCGTAGCGGTTGCCACGGCGGGCGCTCCGCTGCCCGCAGCAGCTGCCGGCGACGGCGCCGCCGCCAGCGACGATGCAGCACCGGAGCTTGACGCCATCACCATCTACGCGCTGCCGCTGGGCAGCGACAGCGCCTACACGCCGGCATCCTTCGATCTGCTCGAGGGGCAGGAGCTGTTCGAGCGAAGCGACGCCACGCTGGGCACGACGCTGGAAGGGCTGCCCGGTGTACATGCGGACACCTTCGGCGGCGGCTCGAGCCGCCCCGTCATCCGTGGGCAGGCAGCGCCGCGGGTGAGCGTGCTGTCGGACGGCGCCACGCTGTTCGATGCATCCGCGGTGTCGCCCGATCACGCGGTCACCACCGACCCGCTGCTCGCACACCGCATCGAGGTGCTGCGCGGGCCCTCCACGCTGCTTTACGGCGGCGGTGCCATCGGCGGCGTGGTCAATATCCTGGATGACAAGATCCCGGCCAGCATGCCCGAGGACGGCGTCGACGGCGTCGACGGCGTCGCGGTGCTGCGCGGCAACACCGTCGCGGACGAACGCGCCGGCGCGCTCGGGGTGACGGCGCGCGCCGGCGAGCGGCTGGCGCTGCGGCTGGAAGGCTCGCTCCGCGACGCCGAGGACTACGAAGTCAACGGCTTCACCGTCCCGACCATCGAGGGCACCTTCGCCGAGAGTCGCACCGGCACGCTGGGAGCATCGTGGATCGACGAGCGCGGCTACATCGGCATCGCGATCACCGACCGCACCGACGAGTACGGCCTGCCGGGCCACAGCCACGTCTTCGAGGGCTGCATGGCCGACGGCACCACGCTGGATTGCGGCGAGTCGGGTCATGACCACGACCACGACCACGGGGGGCACGCGGCGCCGTACGTCGACCTGGACGATCAGCGTATCGATGTCCGCGGCGAGTACCGGGATCCGCTGCCCGGGATCGAGCGCGTGCGCGTGCGCTGGAGTCGCGGCGACTATCAGCACACCGAGAACGAGGCCGGAGTGGTCGGCACGACCTTCCGGCACAAGGGCTACGAGGCGCGCGTCGAGCTCGAGCACGCGCCGCTGGCCGGCTGGCGCGGCGTGTTCGGTGCGCAGTACTCCGACGCCCAGTTCAACACCCTGGGCCTGGAAGCCTTCATGCCCAGGACCGACACCCGCATCGTCGGCCTGTTCGCGGTCGAGCGCTATCGCATCAGCGAGCGCTGGCGCGCCGAGATCGGGGCCCGTATCGAGCGGCAGGAACTCGATACCAGCGATGATCCGCGTGACCGGCCCGCATTCGACGATTTCGCCAGTTCGGCGTCCGCCGGCCTGATCTGGCAGGTACGGCCGGCCTATCAGCTGGCGCTGACCCTGTCGCGCGCGCAGCGCCTTCCCAATGCGCAGGAGGTCTACGCACGCGGCGTGCATCTGGCGACCAACACCTACGAGTGCGGCCTGATCGGCGGTGCCTTCACCTGCGGTGGTGCCAAGGGCGGCGTCGACCCCGAGACCTCGCACAACGTCGGCATCAACTTCCGCAAGACGCGCGGTGACCTCACCTTCGATGCCGGTGCCTTCTACAACCGCATCGACGACTACGTGTACGCGCGCACGCTCGACCAGCTCGAGGAGTTCCGGCTCATCCGCTACACACAGGATGACGCCGCCTTCCTGGGCGGCGAGTTCGAACTCAGCTATCGCTGGAACGCGCTGCTGTCCACGACCCTGTTCGGTGATCTCGTGCGCGGCCGCCTGACCGGAAGCGACGAGGATCTCCCGCGCATTCCGGCCGACCGGCTGGGCGTGCGGGCGGATGCGCGCTGGCGCGCCTTCGATGCGAGCGCCGAGGTCTACCGGATCCGCGACCAGCGCAACTTCGCCGCCTTCGAGAGCGAAACCCCCGGCCACACCATGCTGAACGCATCGCTGACCTATCACCTCGATCCGGCGCGGCGGTACAGCGTCTTCCTGCGCGGCAGCAATCTGCTGGGCGAGGAGGTCTGGAATCACACCTCCTTCCTGGCGCGGACGGTTCCCGAGCCCGGCCGCAACGTCGTGGCCGGCGTCCGCGTGCAGTTCTGACCGCGCGCGTGCCTCGCCATTCCCCTTCCCGACAACGGAGCCCCGAGATGTCCATCCTGCAATCCCGCGAGCTGATGACCGCTGCTGCTCTGGCAGCCAGCATGCTGCTCGCCGCCTGCGACAACGATACCGGCAGCACCGCGCTGCCCGGCGACGATCACGACCACGATCACGCCGAGTCGACCAGCGGCCGACTCGTGTTCACGACCGCGGACGGGACCAACTCGCGTGTCTATGTGCACGATCTGGACGAGGCCGCGACCGTCGCGGACTTCGCTCTCACCTATCCGGCCAGTGCGGTACATGCCAGTCCGGGGGGGCGCTACGCGCTGGTGATGCAGCGCGACAACGATCAGGTCGAGCTGCTCGATAGCGGCGTGTTCCCGCACGACGATCACGTCGACGTGATCGAGCCCAGCATGCTCGGCTATGTGCTCAGCGGCGTGCGGCCGACGCACTACCGCGTCAATGGCGATCAGGCGGCACTGTTCTATGACGGCAATGCCGATGCCGGCATCCTCTCGCGCTTCGAGCTGCTCACTGACGCCAGCCCGGGCAATGGCGGTGTGCTGGCCAGCCAATCGCTCGATACCGCGCATCACGGCATCGCCGAGCCGCTGGGCGGTCTCGTGCTCAGCAGTCACAGCCCCGCCGCCGGCGGTCCGGCCGACGGAATCTCCGTGTACGCACTGCACAACGACCACTTCCACGGTGAAGGCGCGCTGGCCACGTCATGCCCCGGTCTGCACGGCGGCGCTTCCAACGAGGCCTGGTCGGCGTTCGGCTGCGAGGACGGCGTGCTGCTCGCCGAGCTGCACGACGATCACTTCCACGAGTCCAAGGCCGCGGTCGGCGAGCGCATCGCGCTCGTGATGGGCAGCCACGACGTGCCGCACTTCGCCGGTTTCGCCTATCCGAGCTACAACCTGTACGAGATCGAGCCCGAAACCGCGAGTGCCAGCCAGGTCGATTGGCGCGACGGTGCCGTGGACGGCGCGGGCGAGCCGGTGACCGCGGTCCTGTACGGCTTCGACCCTCATGGTGAGCACCTGCTCATTCTCGACAACGCCGGCACGCTGCACGTGCTGGATGCGATGGACTGGGAGCGCCTCGCCACCATCGCCCTGATCGATCCGATCGAAGAGGGCGCGCCGGCCCCGGCGCTCGCGTTCAGCGGGGCCGAGCACCACGCCTTCATTACCGACCCCGCCAACCAGTCGGTGCGGGTGATCGATCTCGAGACGCTCGCCGAGTCCGACGAGGCCATCCAGCTCGATATCGTGCCGGCGAACCTGGCGTGGACCGGCGTCGTCGAAGGCGACCACGACCACGACCACGAGGACGAGCACGACCACGAAGGCGAGCACGACCACTAGCAGGCGGTCGTGCCGTGGCAGCATCGGCAACCGCCGTCGCTGCGTGGCGTTCTGCAACGCACCCGGCTCCAGGCCGGGGCGGGTCGGCGGTGCCGCACGCGGCGCCGCCGGCGATTTCGTTCTAGCACTCCGTGCAGGGTGCTGCGCGTGCGGCTGGTGGTTGCCCCTGCAGGGGCCACAAACGAAAAAGGCCGCGACCCGAAGGTCGCGGCCCCGTCAATCCGGCGTTGCGGATCAGCCCTTAGACAGGGCGGATCTGCGTGGCCTGCATGCCCTTCGGGCCGCGCTGCGCAACATACTCAACGCGCTGGCCCTCGGTCAGGCTGCGGAAGCCGCTGCCCTGGATTTCCTTGAAATGGGCGAACAGGTCCTCGCCACCCTCGGTCGGGGTGATGAAGCCGAAGCCCTTGGCATCGTTGAACCACTTGACGGTTCCGGTCGAAACATCGCTCATGAAGCATTCCTCAATGGGAAGGGTGAAGTAAGGGGCCGGCGGCCCCGGTGTGCAATCCATCAAGGAACGCATCAATGTCACGGCGACCGGTTCTCGACCCTTTCGATCGATGATGCGGACGCTTCACGCTGATAACACTCTTCTTGAAGCAACTGCGCTGCGCAATATACGCCAACTGGGCACTGAGTGCGCAACCCCGCGCGCAAACCGCTCCGGGTCGGCGGTCCCGCATCGATGTCCGGTCCGCTGCATCCGAACCCGGGCAGGGCGCGTAAGGACCGTAAAGACACGCGTCCACCGGGAGAGATCATGTTCACGAGAGTCCTGCTGTTCGGCGTCGCGACGGCGCTGGCGGCAACGAGTCAGCACGCGAGCGCGTCCAGCCATCGCGAGGCCCCCTTCATCGCGGGCATGCCGCGCGTCGACGGAACCGACTTCTACATGTTCCGCAGCTACGAGAGCGGTCGCGAGGGCTTTGTCACGCTCATCGCCAACTACAACCCGCTGCAGGACGCCTACGGCGGCCCCAACTACTTCGCGCTGGATCCGGAAGCGCTCTACGAGATCCACATCGACAACGACGGCGATGCGGTCGAGGATCTCACCTTCCAGTTCCGCTTCGAGCAGACCTTCCGCGGCGTGGCGCTCGACATCGGTGCCGGCGACGCGCAGGCATCGGTGGGCATTCCGTTGATCCAGGCCGGTCCGATCGGACCCGGCATCGAGGACGACGCCAGCCAGAACCGTGTGGAGTCCTACACCGTCGACCTGGTGCGCGGCGCGCGCCGCTCGGGCAGTGGTGAACCGCTCACCGTCATGTCCGGACCGCTGGCCGGCGAGACCACCCTGCGCAAGCCGGTGGACAACATCGGCAGCAAGACCATCGCCGACTATCCGGCGTACGCCGGCAACCACGTCTATGACGTGGGCATTCCGGGCTGCGGCAACGGCCGCGTCTTCGTCGGACAGCGTGCCGAAGGCTTCGCCATCAATCTCGGCGAGGTCTTCGATCTGATCAACCTCGATCCGCTGGGTGAACGCGACGCCAAGAACAGCATCGTCGCGGACAAGAACGTGACCTCGCTGGCGCTGGAGGTGCCGGTGAGCTGTCTGACCGACGGCGAGGAGAGCGTCATCGGTGGATGGACGACCGCCAGCAAGCGCCAGATGCGCATGCTCAACCCGGCGCCCGAAGGGCCCAACACCGACCTGCCCGACACCGTCGGTCCGGCGCTGGAGGGCGGCGCGTGGTCACAGGTGTCGCGCCTCGGCAGCCCGCTGGTCAACGAAGTGGTCATCGGCATCGACCACAAGGACCGCTTCAACGCCAGCCACCCGAGGGACGATGCCCAGTTCGCGACCTTCGTGACCAATCCGACGCTGCCGGCGCTGATCGATATCCTGTTCCGTGACGCCGTCGGCGCCGACGCCAGCATCGCGCCGAGCAACATCCCGCGTCAGGACCTGGTGCTTGCCTTCCTCACCGGCATCCCCGGCCTCAACCGGCCCGAGGGTGTGGCGGCGTCGGAGATGCTGCGCCTCAACACCGCCATCGCGCCGACGCCGCCCGGTGAGCAGAGTCCGCTCGGCGTGCTCGCGCTCGACCTCGCAGGCTTCCCGAATGGCCGCCGGCCGGTCGACGACGTCACCGACGTCGCGCTGCGTGCGGCGATGGGCGTGCTGTGCACGGTGACCGAGGAGACCTCCCCGGCCTTCGCGCCGCTGATCGCCGCCCGCGACTGCGGGCCGTCGGACGCGCCGGTCGGCACGGCGCCGCTCACCGACCAGGTCACCGAGTCCATCGACGACTTCCTGGGCGGCTTCCCGTACCTCGCGCACCCGACCCCCGGGGCGCCACAGACCGCATCGCGCCGGTAGGAGGACGCAGCCGTGCCCATGATTCGTTCCTTCCTTCCGCTCGGCGCGCTGCTGTTCCTGCTGGCGGCCTGCGACGGCACCGGTCCGCGCGGCGTCGCCCCGGCCCCGGAGCCCGATCCGGATCCCGATCCAGCACCGGTTCAGCTGCGCGGGCTCGTAATCGATCAGTTCAACAACAACACCGACGAGACCAGCGCGCCCGTCGACATCAACGACCTCGAATTCGAGATCGACCGGACCCCCATCGATCTCGATACCGTTACCGGCTAGGTCTGCAGTCGGTAGCGGTCTTTATGGCTCCGCGCGCGAGCGCGGAGCTCTTTTTTTGCGCGCGAGAAGCGCGGAGAGCAGGCCGGCATTGAGCAGCAGGCTGGCGATCAATGCCCCCAGCAGCAGCCCCGGCGGCACCGAAACGGTGTCCGGCTGATCGGTCGCCGTCGCGACGCCGACCCCCACCGTGGCGCGCAGCTTGTGCCCCTGGCCGTCATCGGCCTCGACGATCCATTCGCCCGGCTGGTCGGGCACGAAGGCGAAGCGCCCGTCGCGGTCGGTGCGCCCCACCTGGTAGAGGCGCTCGGTCCCCGGCTCCAGTACCCGCACGGCGGCGCCGTCCATGGCCTGGCCGGCGGTGTAGGCGAAGCGCAGCACCTCGACGGGGGCGTTGTCGACGGCCTCGTAGCCGGCACCGTGCGCGAACGCCGATGGCGCTGCCACCAGCAGCGACAGGGCGGTCGTTGCGGCCTTCATCACGCGCTTCACCACAAGCCCTCCAGGCGGACGTTGAACAGTCGCTGCAGCAACCACCACAGGCCGACCAGCACGGCCAGCACCGAGCCCGGCACCACCACGCCGTGGCGATACCATTGCGTGTAGCGCGCCAGCCACGCCAGCGGCATGAACAGCGCCGCGATCAGGATCTGGCCGCCCTCCACGCCGACGTTGAACCCAAGCAAGGCCAGTGCCAGTGTTCCGGTCGGCAGGCCGAGCCCGGCCAGCACGCCGGCATAGCCGGCGCCGTGCACGAGCCCGAAGCCGAAGGCCAGCATCCACAGCCGCCGCTGCACCATCGGCACCAGATTGTTGGCGGCGGCGAACACGATGGTGGCCGCGACGCCGGCCTCGACCCAGCGCGACGGCAGCTGCAGCCAGTCCAGCGCGGCCGCCGACAGCGACAGCGCGTGCGCCAGTGTGAAGGCGGTGACCACCCGCAGCACGTCGACGAAGGCGGTGCGCCCGTCCGGTGCCGCGCGCCAGCCGTCGCCGTGACGCTGCAGCACTGCGGGCAGCAGGAGACAGAGCAGGAACAGCAGATGATCCAGCCCGGCCCAGATGTGCCAGGCACCCTGACGCAGATAGCGCAGGAACATCGCGCCCGGCGCCACCCGGTCGCGCTCGTAGCTGACGGACGGCTCCGAGGGGCTGAACACGGCGCTGCGGGCGCCGCCGAAGTCCAGGCGCAGCAGCCCGCGATGCGCGGCGTCGAGATCGAACAGCAGGTCGTAGTCGAGCGTCAGCGTCTCCGGTGCTTCGTCGCACTCGGCGCGCAGTGCCAGCGCTGCGTAGGGGCCGTCGCTGTGCTCGACGATGCGCAGCGCGCCGCTCTCCAGCGGGCAGTCGCCGGCACCGCTGGTGACGCGCAGCGCGCCGAGCGCGGTGGCGGCAATGCGGTCGCGGCTGCTGCGCACCTCGCCCCAGGTGATGGCGCCGTTGCCGTCGGCGTCCAGCGTGAGCAGTTCGTGCAGGTCGCGCAGCGCGATGTCCCAACGGCCGGTGACGGTGGCGTCATCGGCGTCGAGGCGCAGGAAGCTGTCGCTGGGCGCGTGCGCGGCCGCGGTCCACGACGCTGCTAGCAGCGCCACGCACAGGAGCAGGCCCGATACCGTGCGTGCGGCCATCATGACGGGTCCTTCAGCGCGGCGGCGAGCGCACGCAGGCGCACGTCCTGCACGTCGAAGCGCTGCATCCAGTCGAGCACCGGCGCCGCGGCGGCCGCGTCCCCGGCCGCGCCGGCGCTGGCGAGCAGCAGGCGCGCGTCGAGCGGCTCCTTCAGCTCGCGCCAGTTCTGCGCCGCCAGCCAGACCGCGCGGCCGGGTGCCTCGTCGAGGAACAGTGCTGCGTAGGCGCGCTCGCGGTAGTGATCCTCACCGCCGCGGGCGCGCACGGCATCGAAGCGCGCCTCCAGCGCGCGGCGCTCGCGGGCCCATGCATCGCGGTCGTCGCGCTCGCCCGCCGCCATCAGCTGCTTGCGCGCGCGGAGCAGGCGCAGGCGGGCGTCCTCGGCCTGCGCGAAGGGGGCCAGCACGCGCATCGCCTCCTGTGGCCGCCCGGCGTCGAGCAGGAAGTCGGCGAAGGCCACGCGCAGCGGCTGGTCGGTTTCGGCGCCGGGCGCCGCCAGAGCGCGGCGGTAGCGCGCTCCGGCGTCCTCGTGACCGAGCCGGGCGGCGATCTCGGCGGCGACGCTCAGTGCCCACAGGCGCAGCCCCGGGTCGCCGGCGCCATCGGCGAGCCGTCGATCGAGGGCGGCGAGCGCGGCCTCGGCGTCGCCGCGGAGGCTGCGTGCCGCGCCGGTGCAGGTCGCCAGCAGCAGGGCGTTGTCGTCGGCGGCCGCTTCGCAGTCGGCGATGGCGGCGTCGTAGCGCGCCTTGACGGTGTGGATGACGGCGCGCGTCACGCGTGCCTGCAGGTGGTCCGGATCGGTGGCGATGACCGCGTCGAGCTCGGCGAGCGCGCTGTCGAAGCGATGCCGGTTCTGCGCGATGGTGGCGCGCAGCATGCGGATCTCCGCGGGAACCGTGTCGCGCCCGTTCCACGCGCCCAGCGCGCTCTCGGCATAGCCCAGCCAGCGCGGGTCGGCGGTGGCGCGCGCGTGCTCGATCGCGGCGCGCGCGAACTGGGATACCAGCCGCACGTTGTCGGGCGCGTGCCGCGTGGCCTCGCGGAGCTGGCGCAGGCGCGCGATGGCGGCGTCGTCCGAGGGCGCCACCTCCAGCAGCACGGCGTCGTCCGACTCCGGTACGTAGGGTGCCGCCGCGCCCGGTGCGGCGAGGCAGGCGGCGAGCAGGGCGCATGCCAGGCGCGTGCCGCCCCCAGGCGCAACCGTCTGCACATGCGCCTCTTCGTCTGGCCGGATAATCTTCATGCGTTCGGTGCCGGGAGCCCGCGATGGGCGTCAACGATAGCGAAGAAGCGATTATCACCGAGGCGCTGTCGCAGGCGCGCTGGCACGCCGTGCGCGCGCAGGGCGCCGGCGGTCAGCACGTCAACAAGACTGCCACCGCGGTGCACGTGCGCCTGGATCTGGGCGCGGCCGGACTGCCGGCGCCATGGCGCAACCGGCTGCTGGCGCTGGCCGATCACCGCGTCGGTGCGGACGGTATGGTGGTGATCAAGGCGCAGGCGCACCGCAGCCAGCTTCTCAACCGGCGGCAGGCCTTCGGCGAGCTGCGCGCGCTGCTCGCCCGCGGCGCGCGTGCGCCGCGCAAGCGCCACGCGACCCGGCCGCCGGCGGCGTCGAAGCGCCGGCGGCTGGACGACAAGCGCCAGCGCGGCCGGCGCAAGGCCCTGCGCGCGCGGCCGGGTGCGGGCGAGTGATGCCGTCACCGACCATCGCGGTGGCCGGCGCCGGCAGCGTCGGCTGCTACATCGGCGGCCGGCTGGCACACGCCGGGGCGGGGGTGACGCTGATCGGCCGCGAGCGCATCGGCGCCGTCATCGCCCGGAACGGGCTTCGGCTCTCCGACCTGCACGGCTTCGATGCCCGCCTGACGCCGGAGGCGGTGCCCTTCGCCACCGCGCCCGATGCTGCGGCGAGCGCCGATCTGGTCCTGGTCACGGTGAAGTCCGCGGCGACCGGCGAGATGGCCGATGCGCTCGCGCCGGTGCTGCGCACCGGCACCATCGTGATCAGCTTCCAGAACGGGTTGCGCAACGCCGAGCTGCTCGCCGAGCGGCTGCCGCACTGCACGGTGCTCGCCGGCATGGTGCCGTTCAATGTCGTCGACGGCGGTGACGGTCACTTCCACCACGGCTCGGATGGCGAGCTCGAGGTGGCGGAGAGCGCCGCGCTAGCACCCTTCGTCGAGGTCTTCGCGGCCGCCGGCCTGCCCCTGCAGCAGCATGCCGACATGCCGGCCGTGCTGTGGGGCAAGCTGCTGCTCAATCTCAACAACGCCGTCAACGCGCTGTCCGGGCAGCCGCTGAAGGCCGAGCTGTCGCAGCGCGCCTACCGGCGCTGCGTGGCGACCGCGCAGCGCGAGACGCTCGCGCTGCTCGACGCCGCCGCCATCGCGCCCGCGAAGCTCACGGCGCTGCCCGCGCGCTGGCTGCCGGCCGCGCTGAGCGTGCCGGACGCGGTGTTCCGCGTGCTCGGCAACCGCATGCTGGCCATCGACCCGCTGGCGCGCTCGTCGATGTGGGAGGACCTGGAGCGCGGCCGCCGCACCGAGATCGACTGGATCAACGGCGAGGTCGTGCGCCTGGCCGAGCGCCTCGGGCGCACGGCGCCGGTCAATGCGCGCCTGATCGCGCTGATCCGCGAGGCGGAGGCGGGCGGGCGGCGCGACTGGGACGGGCCGGCCCTGCTCGCCGAGCTGCGCGCCGCGCGCTAGCCGGTGCGCGGGCGCGCGCGCCGGGCCCGGATCAGCGCCGAGATGCGCAGCGAGGTGGCGTAGCCGGCCAGCGCGACCGGCAGCGCGATCAGCAGGCTGCCCGCGCCGGCGAAGAGGATCTCCTGACCGATGCCGCGCAGATACCAGGCATCGCTGTTGAAGAAGGGCAGGCTGGCGAACATGGCTTCGCCCAGGCCGTGGAATCCCCAGTAGAGCGGTGCCATCGTCAGCGGGTTGCTCACCCACGACACCGCGAAGGCGGACGGGAAGTTGCCGCGCAGCAGGACGCAGCCCAGGATCATCAGCAGGGTCTGTCCGCCGACGGTCGGCGTCAGTCCGACGAAGAGGCCGATGAAGATGCCGCGCGCAACCGCCTCCGGGCCCTTGCGCAGGCAGCCGGTGGCTTCCAGCGCGAGCCGCGTGCGCGGGTGCCCCTGCAGCCAGGCGTGCCCGGCCGCGCGCAGGTAGCGGAAGTGCTGGCGCAGGCGCAGCATCATGGCGCGCAGTCTACGACTGCGGACCTGAACGCGGGTTGCGCCCTGCACAGCGACGCGCCAAGGTGCGGACTCCCCAACGCAAGGATCTCCTCATGCGCGCAACCGGATTCGTGCTGGCGGCCTCGGTCGTGATCGTCGCCTGCGGCGGCAGCAGCGACGAGGACGCGACCCCGCCCGTTCCCGCGCGGGATGCCGCGCCCGAGGCGCTGGTCTCGGCCAACGCCGAGTGCCGCCGGCTCACGTCGCAGGCCCAGTTCGACGAAGCCAACCCGGTCTGCCTGTCGGCGCTGCAGGATGCCGCCGACTACGACGAGGGCAGCCCGGTGTTCGCGCGTGCGGTCGCCAATACCGCATGGCTCTTCCACATGCGCGGGGAGTACGACGACGCCACCCAGTTCTACGAGCGCGCGCTCAAGCTGCAGGAGCCGCGCGCGGATGCCGAGCCGCGGGCGCTGGCGCGCACGCTGGCCGACTACGGCCTGATGGAGGCGCAGCGCGGCAACGGCGAGCTGGCGCTGACGCGCATGGAGCGCGCCGCGGGCCTGCTGAAGCAGGCGGGCGAGGGCTCCGGCGAGGACATGGCGGCGCTCTACGGCGACATCGCCGAGGCGCACGAGGCCAAGGGCGACCTCGACACGGCGGTCGACTGGTACCGGCGCTCGATGGAGGCCTATCGCGCCGCCCTCGGCGGGGAGCACGCCAATGTCGGCATCGCCCTCAACAACCTCGGCACCGCCATGCAGGCGCAGCAGGATTTCGACGGCGCCGAGAAGGTGCTCGCGCAGGCCGAGAGCGTGCTGCTCGAGGCGCTCGGCCCCGAGCACCCGGTCACGCGCATGGCGCAGTCCAACCTGCAGGACAACGACCGGCTGCGCGAGGATGCCGTCGCGCGCGCCGCGATGCGCGCGGAAGACGCCGAAGCGGGCGGGGACGGCGCCGAATAGCCGCCGCGTGGCGGGGCGCGGCGCGGAACCGCTCGCGCGGCGCGGCGCTTGGGCGTAACATGCGCCGCCTTTTGTGCATCGCACCACCCGCACCATGACCGCCTCGCTCCGCAACATCGCCATCATCGCCCACGTCGACCACGGCAAGACCACCCTCGTCGACAAGCTGCTGCGTCAGTCCGACACGCTGGAGGCGCGCACCGAGTACGGCGAGCGCATCATGGACTCGAACGCGCTGGAGCGCGAGCGCGGCATCACCATCCTCTCCAAGAACACGGCGATCAACTGGCGCGATCCACGCGACGGCACCGAATTCCGCATCAACATCGTCGATACGCCCGGTCACGCCGACTTCGGCGGCGAGGTCGAGCGCGTGCTCTCGATGGTCGATTCGGTGCTGCTGCTGGTGGATGCGGTCGACGGTCCCATGCCGCAGACCCGCTTCGTCACCGCCAAGGCCTTCGCGCTGGGCCTGAAGCCGATCGTGGTGATCAACAAGATCGACCGGCCGGGCGCGCGCCCGCAGTGGGTCATCAACCAGGTCTTCGACCTCTTCGACTCGCTCGGTGCCAGCGACGAGCAGCTCGACTTTCCGGTCATCTACGCCTCCGCGCTGCAGGGCTACGCCGGGCTGGACGAGGATGTGCGCGACGGCGACATGGCGCCGCTGTTCCAGACCATCGTCGACCGCGTCGCCGCCCCCGAGGTCGACCCCGACGGCCCGTTCCAGATGCAGGTCATCTCGCTCGACTGGTCGTCCTATGTCGGTGTCATCGGCACCGGGCGCATCAAGCGCGGGCGCGTTGCCACCAACACCCCGATCACCGTCATTGCCCGCGACGGCGGTCGGCGCACGGCGCGCGTGCTGCAGGTGCTGGGCTTCCTCGGACTGGAGCGGCGCGAGGTGGACAGCGCCCAGGCCGGTGACATCGTCGCGGTGACCGGCGTCGAGGAGCTGGGCATCTCGGAGACCCTGTGCGATCCGGCCGCCCCCGAGGCGCTGCCGCTGCTGCAGGTGGACGAGCCCACCATGAGCATGACCTTCGAGGTCAACAAGTCGCCCTTCGCGGGGACCGAGGGCAAGTTCGTCACCAGCCGCCAGATCGGCGACCGCCTGACCCGCGAGCTCAAGACCAACGTCGCGCTGCGCGTCGAGCCGATGACCTCCGGCGACCAGTTCCAGGTATCCGGCCGCGGCCTCCTGCACCTGTCGGTGCTGCTCGAGAACATGCGCCGCGAGGGCTACGAGCTGTCGGTATCACGGCCGCAGGTCATCACCCGCGAGATCGACGGCGAAGTCCACGAGCCGTGGGAAACGCTGACGGCCGATGTCGACGACCAGTACCAGGGTGCGGTCATCCAGAACCTCAACGAGCGCGGCGGGCAGATGACCAACATGCACAGCGACGAGACCGGTCGCGTGCGGCTCGAGTACGACATTCCCTCGCGCGGGCTGATCGGCTTCCAGACCGAGTTCCTGTCGCTGACCTCCGGCACCGGCCTGCTCGCGCACAACTTCGATCGCTTCGCGCCGCGTGCCGCGATCGGCGTGGGCAACCGCCACAACGGCGTGCTCATCGCCAACGAGCAGGGCAAGGCGCTGTCCTACGCCATCTTCAACCTGCAGGACCGCGGCCGCATGATGCTGGACCCCGGCGACATGGTCTACGAGGGACAGGTGGTGGGCATCCACTCGCGCGACAACGATCTGGTGGTCAACGTCCTCAAGGGCAAGAAGCTCACCAATGTGCGCGCGTCGGGCTCGGACGAGAACGTGCTGCTGGTGCCGCCGGTGCGCATGAGCCTGGAGCAGGCGCTCGAGTTCATCAACGACGACGAGCTGGTCGAGATCACGCCCAAGGCGATCCGCATCCGCAAGCGCTGGCTGAAGGAGCACGAGCGCAAGCGCGCCCAGCGCGCCTGATCGGCAGCGCTTGCCGGCGCGGCGGCGCTCTGCGATGGTGCCGGATCAGCCCGTTCCGGACCGACCGTGCGCACGATTCCCGTTCTCTGCCTGGCTCTGCTGACGCCCCTGACGGCCGTCGCGGAGCCGCTGCGTCCGCCCGAGCGCGGCACCATCTTCATTCCCTTCGGACGCAGTGCCGACAAGGCCGAGGCGCCCGCCGAGGCACGCGGCGGCCTCGATCCCACGCACGAGGCGGCGGGACCGGCGGAAGCGGCGCTGGCGGGCATCGAGGATGCGCAGGCGCTGGCCGGGGCGCTGCGCGCCCTGGTGGCGCTGGACACCGAGGTCGTGCGTGCGGCGCCGGACATGGCCGCTGCGGTGGGTGCGCACCTGCCGCGCTATCGCGTGCCGGCGCCGGTGGCGCTGCGCGACGGCCCGGATGGTGACGTCGTCGACCAGCTCGGCGCCGACACCATGCTGATCCTGATGCACGCCCGCGACGGCTGGCAGGAGGTCTACCAGCCGGCGCGTCACCGCATCGGCTGGATCGCGACGCGGCGGGCCACCGCGTCGGACCCGGACTGACGGATCAGTTGCCGAACAGCTTGTCGAAGGCCTTGTCGAGCGCGTTGTCCACGGCCTTGTCGGTCTGCTGATCGACCTCCTGCTCGGTGCGGTCGCTGGCGCGGTCCGCCTGGCGGTCGGCCTTGTCGCCGAAGAAGCCGCTGATGGCCGCGCCCAGCCCGCCGTCACCGTCCATGCGCTGCGGCTCCGAGGGCAGCTCGAAGCGCGCGGCACTCGGGGCGGAGCCGCTGATCTCGGTGACGCGCATCTCGTTGCCCATGCGCAGCACGCCGCGGTTGCCGAGCGCATCGGCGTAGTCGTCGGCGCCCTGCATGTCGATGTCCGTGGCCTTGGCCATGGTGCGCGTCATGTTCATGAAGGCACTCTGCAGATCGCGCACGCGGGCGTCGCTCGACAGCACGACCTCCTTCTGCTGGCGACGGCCGTCGCTGTCGGTGAAATCGAGCATGTAGACCTCGCCGCTGATGCCGGCGACGGTCTCGGAGCGCCCGGTGGACTCGAGGCCGTGGAAGCGGGCGACGGTCTCGCTGGGCTGCGGGGTCGCGGCCGAGGCGAAGGCCTTCATCATGCTGGTGGCGTCGATGACGGTGCCGCCGGTGACGGTGTACATGCGCTCGTCGCGGATGATCGTGTAGCCGTCGGCTTCACCGGGTGCGCCCATGCGCACCATGTCGCCCCGGTATTCCATGGTCATCGAGTTGCCCTCGGAGGCAATCGTGGCGGATCCGCCGGCGAGCGCGGGTGCCGCGGCGAGCGCGCCGGCGAGCATGGCGGAAGAGAGCATCAGGGTGCGGAACATGGCGGCTACCTCGACAGGACGGAAAGGACACGCGGCTTTTATCACAGCGCAGCCGCGCACGCGTCCCGCTTTTATGGGGTAGAGCCGGGTTCCAGCAACCAGGCCCCGGGATGGCGCGCCGCGAGCGCGGCACGCTGCCGCTCGGCTTCGGCGCGCGACCCGAAGGGGCCGACCGCTGCGCGCACCAGCCCGCTGCCCGCGATCGGCAGCACGGCGCCGCGTGCCGAACCGATGACCGGGTCGTCGCGCAGCAGGGCTTCGGCGCGCACGCGTTCGCTGAAGGCGCCGACCACGATGTACCAGCCGTTCTCGGCGTTGGCGGGCTGTGCAGGCCCGGCGGCCGGCCCGGCATCCGGCACCGGAACCGGTTGCGTTTGCCCGGTGGCGGCATCGCTGGCCGGCAACGGGGGCGGCCGGTAGGTCACCGGCAGGGGGCGGCTGCCGCTGTCGGCCCGCGCCAGTCGGGCGTTGAGCTCGTTGCGGCCGGGGCGCTCGTGCAGCAGAGCGCCGTCCGGGCCGCGCGCCAGGCAGGCGCCGGTCTCGCGCAGGTAGAGCGTCTGCTGCTTGTCGGGCACCTGCACGGCCACGGCGCCGCGCAGCGCGCAGACCCGGTCGTGGGTGGCGCCGGTGCTGAACCAGGCTTCGCCATCGCGCATCTGCAGGCGCAGCGCGCCGGCATTGACGCGCAGATCCAGGCCGCTCGGTACCTCGGCGCGCACCGCGCCGTCGAGCAGTTGCAGGCGCGGCACGGTGCCGGGGCCGTCGGCGTGGATGCGCAGCTCTGCCGGTGCGCGTGTGCGCAGGCGGGCGCCGTCGCGCCACAGGGTCAGCGCGCCGCCTTCGTGCAGCCGCAGCATGCTCCCGCTCGCGACCGGCGCACCATCGGCCAGTGCCGTCGTCGAGGTGTCGCCGTGCCGAACGGCCACTTCGCCGGTGACGCGTTCGGCGCGCCACTCGGCAAGCGCTCCCGCCGGGTTCAGCAGTGCCGCCAGCAGCGCAGCAGCTGCCGTTCGTCGGAGCCCGCATCGTTCCGTCATGGCTGGCGATATTCGGCGATGCGCGGTGCCGCTGCAAGCCGCACAATGCGCGTCCCGAAGCCACCATCACTGCGATGCAGACGCGCCTCGACCTGCCCATTCCGGCCCAGCCGACCGACACCACCTGCGGGCCGACCTGCCTGCACGCCGTCTACCGCTTCCACGGCGACGACATCGGGCTGGAACGCGTCATCGAGGAGACCCGTGAACTGCGCGACGGCGGCACGCTCGACGCCTTCCTGGCGCAGCACGCGCTGGGGCGTGGCTACCGCGCACGCATCTACCTGCACAATCTCTCGGTCTTCGATCCGAGCTGGTTCGCGCTGTCGCGCGACGCGCTGATCGCCAGGCTCGAGGCGCAGCTACCGATCAAGCGCGACACGCATCCCAAGCTGGCGGTGGCCACGCAGGGTTACATCGACGTGCTGCGCGCCGGCGGCGAGCTGCGCATGGCCGATCTCACCGGCGCCCTGCTGCGCCGGTATCTGACCCGCGGGGTGCCCATCCTCACCGGCCTGTCGTCGACCTGGCTCTATCGCACCCCGCGCGAGCGCCCCGACAACGAATTCGACGATCTGCACGGCGAGCCCGGTGGGCATTTCGTCGTCCTCTCCGGCTACGATCGCGCCACGCGGGAGGTGTGGGTGGCCGATCCCTGGGCCGGCAATCCCTTCGACGGCGAAGCACGCGTCTATCCGGTGAAGATCGAGCGGCTGATTTCGGCGGTGCTGCTGGGCGTGGTGTCCTTCGACTGCAATCTGCTCGTGATCGAGCCGCCGGCGCGCGGCCGGGCTGCGGCATGAGCGGCATCGTGGTGGTGGACCGGCGCGCCGACTGGCCGGTGGCGCACGCCGACGTGCGCGTGATGACGGCCTGGGAGTACCTCACCGCCGATCCCGGCGGCGAGCCGCCGCGCACACGCATCTACAACCTGTGCCGCTCGTTCGCGTACCAGAGCTCGGGCTACTACGTATCGCTGCTGGCAGCGGCGCGCGGTCAGCGGCCGCTGCCCGATGTCACCACCATCCAGGATCTCAAGCTGCGCGACGGTCCTCGCGTGCTCAGCGAAGAGGTCGAATCGCTGCTGCCGGCGTCGCTCGACCGCCTGGAGTCCGACCGCTACACCCTGCACGCCTATTTCGGGCGTTGTCCGGTGCAGCGCCATGCCCGTCTGGCACGCGCGCTGTTCAACGCCTTTCCGGCGCCGCTGCTGGAGGCGCGTCTGGTTCGGCGCGCGCGCGAGTGGCGCGTCGAGGCCGTGCGGCCGCTGGCGCTGGGCGAACTGCCCTCCGGCCACCACGACTTTCTTGCCGAAGTGGCCGCCGACTACTTCCGGCGCCGCGCACCGCGGCGGCGCGGCAAGCGCGCGCAGCCCTTCGATCTGGCCATCCTGGTGAACCCGGACGAGCCGCAGCCGCCTTCCAATGCCCGCGCGCTGCGCCACTTCGAGCGCGCCGGCGAGGAAGCCGGCTTCGCGGTCGAGATCATCGACCGCAGCGACTACGGGCACGTTGCCGAGTTCGACGCGCTGTTCATCCGCGAGACCACCGCGGTCAACCACCACACCTACCGCTTCGCCCGCCGGGCAGCGCGCGAGGGGCTCGTGGTCATCGACCATCCCGAGTCCATCCTGCGCTGCGCCAACAAGGTGTTCCTGGCCGAGCTGATGGCGCGGCACCGCATCCGCACGCCGGAGACCATGCTGGTGCACGCGCGCAACATCGGCGAGGTCGAGGCGCGACTCGGGCTGCCCTGTGTGCTCAAGCAGCCGGACTCGGCCTTCTCGATGGGGGTCATCAAGGTCGGTGATGCGGCCGAGCTGAAGCGGGCGGCACTGGCCATGCTGGAGCGCTCGGATCTGATCGTGGCGCAGGGCTTCGAGCCCACCGACTACGACTGGCGCATCGGCGTCATCGATGGCGAGGCCTTCTACGCCTGCCGCTACTTCATGGCCAAGGCGCACTGGCAGATCGTCAAGCGCGACGGCGCCGGCGGCGTCGACGAGGGCGCGCACGAGACCGTCGCCATCGCGGATGCGCCGCGCGCAGTGGTACGCGCGGCGGTGGCCGCGGCCCGTGCCATCGGCGACGGGCTCTACGGCGTCGACCTCAAGCAGGCGGGCAATCGGGTGAAGGTCATCGAGGTCAACGACAATCCCAATCTCGACGCCGGCGTCGAGGATCAGGTGCTGGGTCCTGCGTTGTATGCGCGCGTGATCGGACACATCCGGCAGCAGCTGGACGCGCGGCGCGCCGGCGCGCGGTGACCACCGCCACGCCACGCGACGCTGCGGCGCGCGATACCGACGCGCTGCTGCTGCTGGAGGCCGCCTTCCCCGGCGACCGGCTGTCGCCGCGGGCCATCCGGCGCCTGCTGTGCAGTCCGTCGGCGCGCGTGCGCGTGATCGCCGACGATGCCGGTGCGGTGCGGGGCGCGCTGGTGCTGCTCTTCAGGCGCGGCGCGCGTGCCGCGCGCATCTACAGCCTGGCGGTGGATCCGGTGGCGCGCGGCCGCGGTCTCGCGCAGACGCTGATCGTCGACGCGGAGCGCGCCGCCGCCGCGCGTGGCTGCGATCGCGTGCGCCTGGAAGTGCGGGTCGACAACCTTCCGGCGCTGGCTCTCTACGCGCGTCAGGGCTATGCGCGCGTGCAGCGGCTCACCGGCTACTACGAGGATGGCGCGGACGGCTATCGGCTCGAGAAGCGCATCGCGTCCCCTTAGTTCGGTACGCGCGCGGCGAGCGCGCGCGGCTAGGCTGCCCGCGACGCTCAACGAACCGTGCGTGCGTGGCAGTCATTCCTGCGCTGCGCATTGCGGCAAGGAATGGCTATGCGACGCATTCTCTCTCCGATGCTCCTGCTGCTGACGGTCGTGCCGGCGACCGTGGCGGCCGGGCAGAATCTGCTGTTCATCCTCGACGCCTCGGGCAGCATGTGGGGCCGGGTGGACGACACTCCCAAGATCGTCGTGGCGCGCGACGTCATGACCGAACTGGTCGGGGATCTGCCCGCCGACGCCCGGGCCGGACTGATCGCCTACGGCCACCGTCGCAAGGGTGACTGCAGCGACATCGAATCGCTGGTGGGGCTCGGGCCGCTCGACCGCGACGCCATGATTGCGCGTATCCAGGGCCTCAACCCCAAGGGCAAGACGCCGATCACCGCCGCGGTGGAACAGGCCATCGCGCAGCTCCGCCAGATCGAGGATGCGGCCAGCGTGGTGCTGGTGTCCGACGGGCTGGAATCCTGCGGCGGCGATCCCTGCGAGGCGGTCAAGGCGGCGCGGGAGAGCGGCGTCGATTTCCGGCTGCACGTGGTCGGCTTCGACCTCGGCGACAGCGACCCGAGTCAGCTGCAGTGCATGGCCGAGGCCGGCGGCGGCCGCTTCGTCACCGCCGCTAGCGCCGAGGAGCTGGCCGGCGCGCTGAAGACGGTCAGCGCGCCCCCGGAGCCGGTCGCGTTGCGCATCGTCGCCACCAATGGCGAGGATGGCGCGGTCATCGAGGAGGGGCTCGCGTGGGATCTGCGCGACACCGGCAGTGGCGAGACGCCCGCCGAGAACCGCGAGACCGCGGCGCTCGATGCCACCGTCCTGCCGGGTGCGTACCGGGTCACGGTGCGCCGTGCGGCGGATGGCGCCACTGCCGAGCGCGATATCCGCGTCACCGGCGAGGCGGAGCAGCGGTTCCGGGTGGCTCTGCCCGCGCTGCTGCCTGACGCCACCCTTTCCGCCCCGGAAAGCGCAGCGGCGGGCGCCCGCGTCGCGGTGAGCTGGACCGGGCCCGCCGATGCGGGCGACACCATCACGGTGGACGCGCCGGACGAGGGTGGCCGCTTCCCGATCAACAGCGAAAAGGCGTCCGAGGGAAGCCCGGTGCAGCTGCTCATGCCGCCGAAGCCCGGCGACTACGAGATCCGCTACGTGCAGAAGCAGGGCTATCGCGTGCTGGCCCGCCAGCCGGTCACGGTCACCGCCGTGCCGGCCAGCGTGGCCGGCCCCGGGACCGCCGCGGCTGGCTCGACCGTCAGCGTGCAGTGGCGCGGTCCCGCGTACAACGGCGACACCATCACCGTGGATGCGCCCGATGAAGGCGGGCGCTTCCCGATCAACAGCGCCGGGGTGTCCGAAGGCAGCCCCGTCGCGCTCGCCATGCCGCCCGAGCCCGGCACCTACGAGCTGCGCTACGTGCAGAAGCAGGGCTACGAGGTGCTCGCACGCCAGACCATCGAGATCGAGAAGGTGCCGGTCAGCGTGCGCGGTCCGGAGACCGCCGCGGCCGGCGCCACCATCGAGGTGGCATGGAGCGGTCCCGAGTACGACGGCGACACCATCACCGTGGATGCCCCCGACGAGGGCGGGCGCTTCCCGATCAACGGTGCAAGGGTGTCGGAGGGCAGCCCGGCGACGCTGCAGATGCCGCCGGAGCCGGGCACCTACGAGCTGCGCTACGTGCAGAAGCAGGGCTACAAGGTGCTGGCGCGGCAGACCATCGCGGTGACCGATGTCACCGCCAGCGTGAGCGGCCCGGCACGCGCGCCGGCCGGTGCCGAGGTCGACGTCGAGTGGCGCGGTCCCGCATACGGCGGCGACACCATCACCGTGGACGCACCCGGCGAGGGCGGACGCTTCCCGATCAACAGCGAAAGGGCCTCCGAGGGCAGTCCCGTGGCGCTGCGCATGCCGCCGGAGCCGGGCGACTACGAGCTGCGCTATGTCATGAAGCAGGACCACCGCATCGTGGCGCGGCAGCCGATCACCGTCGATCCGGTGAGTGCAAGCCTGGACGCGCCCGCGAGCGGCGTGGCCGGCGGATCGCTGACCGTGCAGTGGGAGGGGCCGGCCTACTCCGGTGACTACATCGCCGTCGACGAAGCCGATGCGCGCGGGCGTTTCCCGATGGAGCGCACGCGCGTGTCGGCGGGCAGTCCGCTCGAGATTGCGCTGCCCGACGCGGCCGGCGACTATGAGCTGCGCTACGTGCAGAAGCAGGGCTACCGCATCCTCGCCCGTCAGCCGTTGTCAGTGCGCCCCGGCGCGCCCTGAGTGGGCGCGCCGCTATTCGCTCGCGGCCGGGATCAGGCCGGTGTGCGTGGCCAGGAAGGCGAGGATGTCGGTCCACTCCAGGATGCGCGTGGAGGTGCCCTTGCCGGCACCGTGGCCGGACTGGGTCTGCACGCGCAGCAGGATCGGGGCTTCGCCGCCCTGTGCGCGCTGCAGGCGGGCGGTGTACTTGTAGCTGTGCGCCGGCGCCACGCGGTCGTCGTGGTCGGCGGTGGTCACCAGCGTCGCCGGGTACTCGGTGCCGGGCGCGATGTTGTGGTACGGCGAGTAGCCGCGCAGGGTCTTGAAGTCCTTGGCATCCTCCGGGTCACCGTAGTCGGAGGTCCAGGCCCAGCCGATGGTGAAGCGGTGGAAGCGCAGCATGTCCATGACGCCCACCGCCGGCACCGCGGCCGCGAACAGGTCCGGCCGCCGGTTGATGACCGCGCCCACCATCATGCCGCCGTTCGACGCGCCGTGGAGCGCGAGGTGCTCCGGTGCGGTGTAGCCGTTGTGGGTAAGCCAGCCGGCGACCGCGATCATGTCCTCGAAGGTGTTGGGCTTATTGTCGCGGATGCCGGCGTCGTGCCACTGGCTGCCGTACTCGCCGCCGCCGCGCGCGTTGGCCACCGCCCAGACGCCGCCGGACTGCATCCAGGCCGCGGCCGATACCCGGAAGCCCGGTGTCAGCGGGATGTCGAAGCCGCCGTAGCCGTAGAGCACGGTGGGGTTGCTGCCGTCGCGCTCCAGGTCCGCGCGGTGCGTGACCAGCACCGGAATGCGCGTGCCGTCGCGCGAGGTCGCGAAGCCGCGGCGCGTGACGTAGGCGGCCGGATCGAAGGCGATCTTCGGCGCATGCAACGATGCCGGCTCGCTGTCGGGGTCGGCGAGGTCGATGCGGTACTGCGCGGTGGGGCGCGAGGCGCTGGTGAAGCCGTAGTACAGCGCGCCGCCGTCGGCGCGGCCGCGGATGCCGGTGACCGTGCCCAGCTCGGGCAGCGCGATGTCGCGCAGCGCCGTGCCGTCGAGGTCGAACACGCGCAGCACCGATGCCGCGTCGCGCAGGGCGTGCACCACGATCCGCCCGTTCACGATGCGGGCGTCGCGCAGCACGTCGCCGCTTTCCGGGACCACCGTGCGCCAGTGATCCGGCTGCGGCCGGTCGGCGTCCACCGCGACGATGCGTCCGCGCGGGGCATCGCGGTTGGTGCGCACGAAGATGGTGTCGCCGCGGCTGCCGACGACGCTGTAGTCGGCGTCGAAGCCGGTGGCGATCGCAATGGGCTCGCCGGCGCCAGCGGCGTCGGTATCCGCATCGTCCAGTCGCTGCACGTGCAGCTGGTTGTAGCGCGTGCCTTCCCAGTCGTAGAGATAGAGCCAGCGGCCGTCCTCCGAGGTCCCGGCGCCGAAGCCGCGCCGCGGATGGTCCTCGGCCGCGCGCACGACCGGGTCGTCGGCCGGGGGTGTGCCCAGCCGATGGAAGCGCAGCGTCTGACCGGCGAGCGGGTCGAAATCGTCGTGCGCCTCGGCCGGGGCATCGGGATAGCGCGAATAGAAGATGCCGCTGCTGTCGGCGGTCCACGCGATGCCGGAGAACTTGACGCGCGCGATGGTCTCGTCGAGGTCCGTGCCGGTATCGGTGCGGCGGAAGCGGATACGGTTCCAGTCCGAGCCCGAACGCGACAGCGCGTAGGCCAGGATCCGCCCGTCCGGCGACAGCGCGAAGTCGCTGACCGAGATCGGCTCGTCGGCCTTCATGGCGTTGGGGTCGAGCAGTACCTTGGGGGCGGCATCCGGCGCGGCGCGGAACAGGATCACCGGTTGCTCCTGCAGGCCGCTGTTGCGCTCGAAGGCCATCGCGCCGCTGGCGCTGAGCGCGGGAAGGCCCTGGCGCTCGTAGTCCCAGAGCGCGGTCAGGCGCTCGCGGAGGGCGTCGCGGCCGGGCAGCGCGTCGAGGTGCGCGCGTGCGTGCGCGTTCTGGCGCGCGACCCAGTCTCTGATCTCCGACGTGTCGGTGTCCTCGAGCCAGCGGTAGGGGTCGGCGATCTCGACGCCGTGCAGCGTGTCGACGTGGTCGACACGGCGGGTGTCGGGCGGCTGCGCATGCGCGGCGGCGGCGAGCGCAGCGACGAGGGCCGCGGCGGGAAGGCCGCGTGCGGGGCGGAAGAATGTCGGCGTCATCGCCGAAGTCTGGCCGCGGAACCGGGCCCGGTCCAGTGCGACCCGGCTGCGGTGCTCAGGCGAACACTGCGATCGACTGCTGGCTCATCGCCAGGGCGCGTCCGGCGGGCGTGAAGAGCGTCGCATTCTGTTGCGAGTAGCCGTTGGCCGCGGCCTGCGCATGCACGTGGAAGTACCACCAGCCGCCGCCATCGCGGGCATCGTCGGCATCCAGCGTGTCGAGCAGGTCGAGATGCCAGGTCAGGGTGCTGATCGGCTTCATCGCGCGCTGCATCTGCAGCACCGCCGGCGGCAGCAGATCCATGAGCGCGACGATGTGCGCCTCGCCGAAATCGCCGGGCTCGCGGAAGCGCACCCAGACGCCCATCTCCGATTGGGCGGAGCCGCTCATCGGCATGTCGCCGATCGCCCAGCGCATGTCGAAGTGCTGCGTGAAGGCGGGCGTGATGCCGGGCAGGGACGGAAAGCTCCGGCTGTCCTCGACGCCCGGCGTCGCCGGCATGGAGGGCGGCGGTACCCGGATCGCGGACGCGCGGGAGTCCCCGAAGCAGCCCGAGAGGGTAGTGCAGACCCGTGCGCTCTGTGCGATGCGGGCCTCGGCCCAGGTCACCGACTTGCCGCTGCGCAGCGCGCCGGCGGTGATGTCCAGTCCGCCTTCGCCCGCGGGGCCGACGAAGGCGGTCAGCAGCGCGCGCAGTGGGCGCTCGGGGCCTAGCTCGGCGCGCATGGCCCGCACGGCCATCGCCGCCATCAGACCGCCGAAGGCGGCGCGCCCCTGCAGCCAGTCCTCGGTGAGGGTGGCGCCGTAGCAGCCATCGCCGGCCTGCGGCTGCATGCCGTCGAGCAGTTGGTCGAAGGTGGTCGTCGTCACGTCGTGGTTCCCGTCTGGCGCGGTTGGTGGGCGGGCGGCGGCACGGCGTCGGGGCGGAACTCGGTGCGAATCGCGCGCGGGTCCAGCGGCTCGCCGCATTCGGAACAGTGAATCGCGGCATGGAAATGCCGGCCGCAGTCGGTGTGTCGATGGCGCAGCGGTGGCCCCCCGCCGTCATCCATCCAGCGGTCGCCCCAACGCAGCATGGTCATCAGCACCGGGTAGAGGTCGCGGCCCTTCTCGGTCAGCCGGTACTCGTGGCGCGGTGGCTGTGCCTGGTAGGCGACCCGGTCGAGCACGCCGGCGGCGACCAGCTTCTGCAGGCGGTCGGACAGTCGCGGCCGCGAGATCCGCAGCCCGGAACGGAAGTCCTCGAAGCGCCGCGTGCCGAGAAAGGCGTTGCGCAGCACCAGCAGCGTCCAGCGATCGCCGATGACCGATAGCGTGCGCGCACCGAGCACGGCTCTTCGTCCAGTTCGGTCCAGCGCATGGGCGGGCTCCACCGTGGGGAGCGTCACTGTAGCCCATAAAGTTTCAAAATGAAACTTTATGGGGTGATGCGGGGCCGGTCGGCTCGACGCGCGCCGTCGCGAGTCGTGCGTTGCACGAATACCACGGGGGGGGAGGCGGTGCGGCCTGCTGCTGCGCGCCGGGAGCGGGCCGCGGACGACACCCTTCAGGTGTCGCCCGCGGTCGCGGCCATCAGATCGTGCGCGGCAGGATCTTGATGATGGCGTTGGTGAGCCTGGTGTAGGGCGGGAAGAACATCCGCGCCAGCATGATGCGCGCCCGCACCACGGCGCGCTCGTGCGAGAACGCCTTGAAGCCGTAGTGGCCGTGGGCGTTGCCGATGCCCGAGTTGTTGACGCCGCCGAAGGGCAGCCGGCCGTGCAGGAAGTGCACCACGTTGTGGTTGATGCAGGCGCCGCCCGAACTGGTGCGCTTCATGATGCGGCTGATGCTGGCTTCGTCCTTGCTCCAGATGTAGAGCGCCAGCGGCTTGGGCGCATCGTTGATCCTGCCGATGACCTGATCGATATCGTCGAACCCGATGATGGGCAGCAGCGGGCCGAAGATCTCCTCCTCCATGATGCGGGCATCGTCGGGAAGATCGGTGAGCAGGGTCGGGGACACGTAGCGTTCGTCGTTGTCGACGTCGTCGCCGTACAGCACGCGCGCGCCGCGCGTCTTGGCGTCGTCGAGCAGCCCGGAAATGCGCGCGGTGTGGTTGGCGTTGACGATGCGCGCCAGGAAGGGGGATGCCTTCAGGGCCTCCGCGGAGTCGCCGTAGGCCTGCTTGAGCGTGTCCACCATGGCCTGGACGAATCGCTCGCGCACGCTGTTATGCACGTAGATGTGATCCGGCGCAATGCAGGTCTGGCCGTTGTTGGTGTACTTGCCCCAGGCGATGGTCCTGGCCGCCAGCTCGAGGTCCGCGGATGCGTCGATGATGGTCGGCGACTTGCCGCCGAGCTCCAGCGTGACGCTGGTGAGGTGCTTCGCCGCCGCGCCCATGACGACCTTGCCGACGGCGGGGCTGCCGGTGAAGAAGATGTGGTCGAAGGGCAGGTCGAGCAGGGTCTGGCTGACGTCGACCTCACCCTCGAACAGCGCGACTTCCGACGGGTCGAAGGTCTCGCGTACGATCCTGGCCATGACCGCGCTCATGTGCGGCGTCATCTCGGAGGGCTTGATGATTGCCGGACATCCGGCGGCCAGTGCCGAGATCAGCGGCCCGAAGCTGAGATTCAGCGGATAGTTCCACGGCGAGATGATCAGGGCGCGGCCCTTGGGCTCGTACTGCACGTAGCTCTTGGTGCCGACCATCATCCGCGTCGGGGCGACCTTCTGGGGCTTCATCCAGCGCTTGAGATGGCGCTTGGCGTCCTTCGCCTCCATGTAGACGGTCAGCAGCTCGGTGAGGTGCACCTCCTCGGGCGGCTTGCGGAAGTCCTTGTGCCCGGCCTCGAGGATCTCGTCGGTATGGGCGCGGACCGCATCGACCAGGCGCTGGATGCGAGCGAGACGCTCGTTCGCGGTCGATTCGCGCCATGCCAGCATGGTCTCGCGCTGGGCGGCGAAGACGCGGCGGATCTCGTCGTGATCGGCCGACGCCACGGGAAGGGTTTCGAAATCTCGCGCTGCCTTGTTCATCGGAGTCTCCTGGGCGCGTCACTTAACAGTCGTTCAATCAGTATGCCACCCGATGCGCGCCGGCGGAAGGACAGTGAAATGACGGCCCGTGCGGTCCTACACTAGGCTCGGGGCATAGCGCACACGAATCACAGGGGAGGAGCGATGAAGCGTCTCAAACCGATGGATGCGGCCTGGCTGTATGTCGACAGTCCGAGCACGCCGATGCACGTGGCAGGGCTGCAGATCTTCTCGCTTCCCGAGAACGCGCCGGATGATTTCCTCGGGCGCATGGCCGCGCAAGCGCGGGAGGCCCAGAGCTTCGCGCCACCCTGGAACCTGAAGCTCAAGGCGTCGCCGCTCCGCGGCGTGCTCCCCGCGTGGGAGCGCGACGACGATCTCGACATCGACTACCACTTCCGGCACTCGGCGCTTCCCGCCCCCGGGGGCGAGCGCGAGCTGGGTGTCCTGGTGTCGCGACTGCACAGCCATCCCATGGACGTGACGCGGCCGCTGTGGGAATGCCATCTCATCGAGGGGCTCGAGGGTGGCCGCTTCGCGATCTACACCAAGATGCATCACGCCCTGGTCGACGGTGTCGGCGGGATGCGCATGGTGCAGCGCGCCATGAGCAGCGACCCGTCGACGCCTTTCCGCGCGCCGTGGAGCGTCGGGGCGGACTGGCAGCAGGACACCGGAACCGCATCGAATGCGGCGCGCAAGACCCTGGCGCGCCCGTCGTTCCGCGATGTTGCGGGCAGCGTGCCGAGCGCCGCGCGGGCGCTGTTCGAGTCGTACCGGGCCGGCGGTCACGATGGCGATGCGCTGATGCGGCCCTACGACGCGCCGCACTCGGTGCTCAACAACCGCATCTCGGGGCAGCGGCGTTTCGCCACGCAGCAGTATTCGATGGATCTGCTCAAGCGGCTCGCAGAGGCCAGCGAAGGCACCATCAACGATGTCGTGCTGGCACTGTGCTCGACCGCGCTGCGGCGCTATCTCAAGGAGTCGAACCTGCTGCCGCGGCAGTCGCTGGTCGCGGGCATTCCGGTGTCGGTGCGCCCCGGCGATGATGTCGCGGTCGGCACCGCCATCAGCTTCATCCTCGCCGGTCTCGCCACCGACGTCGCCGACACGCGCAAGCGCGTCGAGGCCATCCAGCGCTCGACCGCGCGCGCCAAGGAGCATCTGCAGGCGCTGCCCAAGGAGGCGCTGGACCAGTACACCATGCTGCTCATGGGGCCGTACATCGCGCAGCTCATGCTGCAGCTGGGCGGTCGAACGGCGCCGATGTTCAACGTCGCCATCTCCAACGTGCCCGGCCCCAAGGAAACGCTGTACCTGGGCGGGGCGCGCCTGGAGGCGATGTACCCGGTATCGCTGCTGATGCACGGACAGGCGCTCAACATCACCTGCGTGAGCTACGCCGGAACCCTCAACTTCGGCTATACCGGCTGTCGCGACACGCTGCCCAGCATGCAGCGGCTGTCGGTCTACACCAGCGAGGCGCTCGACGAGCTCAAGGCACTCTATCGCGTGCGCTGAGGCATCGGCACCGTCGGGCGTGGCGCACGCCCGCGCGGTCGGCCGCCGCCGTTTCCGGCGCGGCCCCGGCGCGGTACCGTGGGCGCTCATGTACGCGGAGTGCCAGCCATGGACTTCGATCCCGATGGTCGTCGCCTTCCGATCAAGGTTGATTCGACCAGCAACGGCGAGTACCTGCCGCAGCCGCTGGGACACGCCCAGCGCGCGGCCAACGCGCTGGCGCACGAGCGTGTCGCCGCCGCTGCGCAGCGCCGCGGCCAGGGCCGGCGGCAGTTCCTGACCAGTCTGGGCGGTGCGGCCGCGACGCTGCTTGCGTTCAACGAGGCCCATGCCGCCCTGGGTGCCACCGGAAGCCGGTACGCGCTGTCCGCCGACGCGCCCTTCGAACCGGAGCTGGCGACGGCCGAGCTCGCCAAGCGCGAGTTCATCTTCGATGTGCAGACCCATTGCGTGGACCCTGCGGCGCGCTGGGCGAAGGGTCGTGACGGCAAGCTGTGGCAGCGCAATCTGTTCGAGGTGTTCGGCCAGGGCTCGGTATGCGACGAGGGCTACGAGTGCTATTCGGCGCGGCGATTGCTCAAGGATGTCTACCTCGACAGCGATACCGATGTGGCGGTGGTGTCGGCGCTCTGGGGCTCCCAGGGCAGCAATCCCACGCCCATCGATTACGCCGCGGAGGCGCGCGCCATCATCAATGAGGCGCAGGGACGCGAGCGCTGCCTGCTGCACGGTGGCGTCATGCCCAACGAGGCTGGCGAGCTCGAGCGCATGCAGGAGATGGTGGACGTGCACGGCGTCTCGGCGTGGAAGCTCTATCCGCAGTGGGGACCCGACGGCGTCGGCTTCCACATGGACGATCCGGTGGGCATCACCTTCCTCGAGCGGGCCCGCGAGCTGGGCGTGAAGATTGTCGCCGCGCACCGCGGGTTGCCGCTGCCCGGCCTGCAGTACGAGTACTCTGATCCCGCCGACATCGCGCGTGTTGCCGCGCGCTATCCGGACATGACCTTCCTCTGCTATCACTCCGGCTTCGAGCCCGGCGTCACAGAGGGGCCCTACGATCCGGACAATCCGCGCGGCGTGGATCGCCTGATCCGCGCCCATCAGGAGGCCGGTTTCACGCCCAACCAGGGAAATCTCTACGCCGAGCTCGGCGGGGTCTGGCGCGAGCACATGTCGAAGCCGGATGCCGCCGCGCACGTCATCGGCAAGCTCCTCAAGTACTTCGGCGAGGAGCGCATCTGCTGGGGCACCGACGCCATCTGGTTCGGAAGTCCGCAGGATCAGATCCAGGCCTTCAGGAGCCTCCGGATCTCGGATGCCTTCCGCGAGCGCTACGGCTACCCGGCGCTTTCCGACCATGCCCGCGCGCGCATCCTCGGGCTGAACGGCGCCGAGGTGTACGGGCTGGACGTCGACGCGCTCACGCGCCAGCGCCATGCCGACCGCATCGGTCGCATCCGTGACACCTATGCGCAGCGGCCCAATCCGGGCTACCAGACCCACGGGCCGAAGACGCGGCGCGACTTCTTCCGGCTGATCGGCGAGACCGGCGGCCGTCCCGGTTGAAGCGGCAGGGACCGCAGGCGAAAGCGAACCGCCGTTCATCCGCCCGGGATCGCCCCCGATCCGCCTCCGGTGGAACGCTTGCCGGCAGGTGCGGCATTTTGATTGCCAGCCTCCAGGTTGAGGAGCACGCGTGCCTCACCGCCTTGTCCCCCTCGCGTCGATCCACCGCGCGCATCCGCGCGCCGCAGACCATCGTGTCCACGGAGGCGCTTCGTGAGCGCCGACCGCCTGCGTCTGCTGCTGGTAGAGGACAATCCGGCCGATGCGCGCCTCACGCGCGCGGCGCTGGAGCAGGACGCGGCCGATGTCGTCATCGACCTGACGCATGCCGATACCCTCGCCGGGGCGCGTGCGTCCCTGGAGGAAGGCGGATTCGATGCCATCCTGCTGGATCTGCATCTGCCCGACGGCAGCTGCATCGACTGCGTGCGTGCCATGCGCGAGAACGCGCCGCACACCGCCATCGTCATCGTCACCAGCATGCGCGACGAGGCCTTCGTGCTGAGCGCGATGAGCGCCAGCGTGCAGGACTACGTGGTCAAGGACGAACTCCTCGCCGGTGGCCTGATCCGCGACATCCGGCGCGCGATCGGGCGCCAGGCGTGCCTCAACCGCCTGCGGGAGGACGCCGAGCGCGCCCGCCAGCATGCCCTGCACGACGCGCTCACCGGGCTGCCCAACCGCGAACTGCTGACGGAATGCTTCGACATGGCGCATGCCCGCGCCGAGCGTGACGGACACAGCCTCGCCATCGCATGGTTCGATCTCGACAATTTCAAGCGGCTGAACGACACCCATGGCCACGCCACCGGGGACAGCGCGCTCCAGGCCGTCGCCGAGGCTCTGCGTCGCAGTTGCCGACTGGGCGACATGATCGCGCGCTACGGCGGCGACGAATTCGTCGCGCTGCTTGCGCCCATCGGGGACGCGCGCGCGGTCGAGGCCGTGGTCGCGCGCATGATGACCGGCGTGGAGGCCGCCGCGGAGCGGGTGCTGCCGGAGCCGCTGCGGGTGAGTGCGGGCTATGCCTGCTGGCCGGCGCACGGCAGCTCGCTCACCGAGCTGCTGCGCAAGGCCGACGCTGCGATGTACCGCGCCAAGGCCGATAGCGACGGCCGGCCGCGCATGGCCGAGACCGGCGCCATGCGGCACGATGAAACGGGTGCCGCGACGCTGGTCACCGCAGGGCGTCACGGGCATGCGCCCCGGCCGCATCGCGGCGCGCGTCTCTAGTGCGAGCGCGCCATGGACTGGTTGCTGGCCCTGTTCGCCACGCCCTTCCTGCCCCATAGCACCTGCCTGTTCCTGCGGCCCGACCTGATCGCGCTGCACGTGTTGTCCGACGGGCTGCTGGCGGCGGCCTACCTGGCCATTCCCGCGATCCTGCTGTTCTTCGCGCGCAGGCGTCCGCACATGGAGCAGGTGCTGCGCGGCGTGCTGATCTACTTCGCCTGCTTCATCACGGCCTGCGGCGTGACCCACATCTTCGGCGCGGTGACGATGTGGTATCCGATCTACTACCTCGAAGGCATGTTCAAGCTGCTCGCCGCCATCATCTCGGTGACGACGGTGGTGCTGCTCGTGCGCTGGGCGCCACGGCTGCTCGCCTTCCGCAGTCCCGAAGAACTCGAGGCCATGAACCGCAAGCTGGTTGCCGAGTCCGATGCGCACCGGCGCACCGCCGCGGAGCTGGCGCGCACCGTCGACCGGCTGAAGCAGTCCAACCGGGATCTCGAGGAGTATGCGCACGTCGCCGCGCACGATCTCAAGGCGCCGCTGCGCGCGGTGCGCTCGTTCTCCGAGCTGCTGGAGAAGCAGCACCGCGATGCGCTCACCGGCGACGCGCGGGAGTACCTGTCCTTCATCTCCGACTCGGCGCGCCGCATGAGCCGGATGGTCGACGACCTGCTCACCATGGCGCGCCTCGAACAGGACAGCGAGCCGCGGCTGCTGGTGCCACTGGCGAACTGCGTCGACGAGGCCCTGCGCAACCTGCACAGCGCGGTCCGGGAGCGCGATGCACGCGTCGAGGTCGGGCAGATGCCGAGCATGCGCGTGCGCCCGAGCCACACCGTGCTGCTGTTCCAGAACCTCATCGCCAACGCCATCAAGTTCTGCCCCGAGGGCCGCACGCCGGTGGTGCGCATCGCTGCGCGGCGCACCGACGAGGGCTGGGAAATCGTCGTGGCCGACAACGGCATCGGCATCCCCAGCGAGCACCGCGAGGCGGTGTTCGGCATCTTCCGGCGCCTGCACGGCGAAAGCGAGTATCCGGGCAGCGGCATCGGCCTGTCCGTGTGCCGGCGCATCGCCGAGCAGCACGGCGGCCGGATCACCATCGATGCATCCGCGGACGGTGGATGCGAGGTGCGGATCCACCTTCCCGAGCTCCGTCCCCCGGCCGACGGCGTCGCCGACGACCGGCCCGCCGGCTGCGAGCCGGCGAGCTGCTGAACGGGCTCAGCCCGTGCTCTTGGCCGCTGCCGGCGGAGTCGCTCCTGCGGTGTCGGGCCAGAGGTGGCGGGCGTACTTCTGGTAGCCGTAGACGTTGAGCAGGCGCGTGTCTTCGTCCGCCGCCACCGGCAGCAGCTCGTGCTCGATCAGGGGCTGCAGGTAGGGCAGCAGGGTGGCGCCGCCACCGCCCGCGATCACCACGGCATCGAGATCCCAGTCGTCCGCCCAGAGCCGGTTGATCTCGTTGGAGATGCGCGTCGCTAGGGCGCGGAACGCGCGCTCGGTGAGCTTGGTGAGGTCGTAGCGCTTGCCCTTGATCTTGATGCTGCCGCGCTCGACCGCCTCGTAGAGCCGGTACAGCTCGACCTGCACGCCCGCCTGTTCGGTGAGCGCATTGGCGATGGCGGTGTATGCGAGCGAGATGCCCGCATCGGACGACTGCGAGCCGCGCTCCGAGTAGCGCGTGCGGTCGGAGATGGCGTAGTCGGCCGTGCGGAAGCCGATGTCGATGACGCCGATCTTCTCCTTGATGAAGCGCTGCGCCCCGATCTTGCCCTGCGGATTGAGCATGTGATGGAACAGGGCGCCGAAGGGCTGCGGGATCACGCGCACCTTCTCGATGTGGATCTGCTTGTCCTCGGTACTGCCGTCGGCGCGCGTGATGGTCACCTGCTGGCGCTGCTGCAGCAGCGCGGCCAGGCCGTCGCGATGGCGCCGCAGGAAACTGATGGGCAGTCCGGTCACCACCCGCAGCGGTTCGCCTGAGGGCACCAGCGGCGCGATCGCGGTGGCGGCGAGCACACGCGCGTAGCGCGACAGCAGCTGCTGCTGGTCGAGCGTGAAGCCGCGGCCACGCGATCCGGCTTCGGCGGTTTCACCCACGAAGTAGGACTCGTCCCCGATGGCGATCTGACGATGGGCGCCGGGTTCGCCGTCCGGGCTGATGGTGTTGGTGAAGGCCGCCTCCGCCGCCTCGCCGACGACGGACTTGAAGATCTGATGACTCCGACCATCGGTCACCTTGGTGAAACCGAAGCCGATGTCGAGTCCCAGCACTTGCATGCGCGCGCCCCTTGCGATTGGATGGTGCCTTCTATCATGTGGCTTCAGCCCCCGGCAACGCGCCGCGGGGCGCCCGAGCCGGTCCCCGGAGCTGTCATGGACGCGTTGCGAACGCCCGACGAGCGCTTTGCCGATCTGCCCGACTTCCCCTGGGAGCCGGTCTACACCGAGGTCGATGGTCTGCGCATGGCGCATGTCGAGGCCGGACCCGCCGACGGCGCGGTGGTCCTGCTGCTGCACGGCGAGCCCACCTGGAGCTATCTCTACCGGCACATGATGCCGCTGCTGGCCGATGCCGGGCTGCGCGCGATCGCTCCCGATCTCATCGGTTTCGGGCGCTCGGACAAGCCGCGGCGGATCGCCGATTACAGCTATCAGCGGCACGTCGACTGGCTGTGGGCATGGATGGAGGCGCAGGCGCTGCGCGACATCACGCTCTTCTGCCAGGACTGGGGGTCGCTGCTCGGGCTGCGCATTGCCGGCGAGCATCCGGAGCGCTTCGCGCGCATCGTCGTGGGCAACGGCATGCTGCCCACCGGCGACCGTGGCGTGCCGATGGCCTTCCATCTGTGGCGCAGCTTCGCGCGCCATGCGCCGGTGTTCCCCATCGGCCGCATCGTCGACGTGGGCTCGGCACGCAAGCTGACGCCGGCCGAGCGCCGGGCCTACGACGCGCCCTATCCGAATGCGCGCTACAAGGCCGGCGCGCGCGCATTCCCGGCGCTGGTGCCCATCACGCCGGATGATCCGGCCGCGCCGGCCAACCGCGCAGCCTGGGCGGCGCTGGGCAACTTCCACAAGCCGTTCCTGACGGTCTTCGGTGCCGGCGATCCCATCCTCGGCCGGGCCGATCGCGCGCTGCAGACGCACATTCCCGGCGCCGCCGGGCAGGCGCACGATCGGCTTCCCGGCGGGCACTTCATCCAGGAGGATCAGGGGCCCGAGCTGGCGCGGCGCATCATCGCGCTGATCGCGGGCGATGCGAGCGACGCAGGGCTGCCGCGATGAGCGCCGGCGGCGAGCTGCGCTTCGCGAAGATGCACGGGCTGGGCAACGACTTCGTGGTGGTGGACGCCACCGCGGCGCCGTTCACGCCCACGGCGGCCCAGCTGCAATGGCTGTGCGACCGGCATCTCGGCGTCGGCGCGGATCAGGTGCTGGTGGTCGATCCGCCCGGCGAGAGCGGCGTCGACTTCGACTACCGCATCTACAATGCCGACGGCAGTCCTTCCGGTCAGTGCGGCAACGGTGCGCGCTGCCTGGCGCTGTTCATCGCCCGCCGCGGTCTGTCCGACCGGCCGCAGCTCCGGGTGCGGACCAGCGACACGCGCATGATGCTGCGCCGCGAGGCCGATACCGTGTTCACCGTCGAGCTCGCGGCACCGGAGCTGCGGCCGGCCGCGCTGCCCAGCACGCTGGACGCGGTCCCGGCGGCGACCTACGACATCGACGTGCCGGGCTTCGGCGTGCATTGCTTCGGCCTCGTGCAGCTCGGCAATCCGCACGCGGTGACGCTGGTCGACGATGTCGACGCCGCACCGGTCGCCGCGCTGGGTGCCGCGCTGCAGGCCATGCCGCTGTTTCCGGCGTCGGTGAATGTGGGCTTCCTGCAGGTGCTCGACCGCGGCCACGCCCGATTGCGCGTCTACGAGCGCGGCGCCGGCGAAACGCTGGCGTGCGGCAGCGGCGCCTGCGCCGCGGCGGTGGCGGGCATGCTCCGTGGCGTGGTCGACGATGACGTGCGGCTGGCGCTGCGCGGCGGCGAGCTGCGCATCGCCTGGAGCGGTTCGCTATCCTCACCGGATGTGCCGATCCGCATGACCGGACCGGCGACCCATGTCTACGACGGGTGTCTGCAATGGCCGAATCCGTAGCCCGTTCCGGCGACAAGCCTCCGGAGCTCGACGAGAACGCGGTGCGCGCGTGGCTGATCGCGCATCCCGAGTTCTTCGACCGCCATCCGGACGTGCTGGAGGAGGCCGACCTCCAGCACGAGAGCGGACACGCCACCTCGCTCATCGAGCGACAGGTCGAATGGCTGCGCGCCAAGAACGCCCGCCTGGAAGCGCGCCTGAGTCAGCTCACCGACACCGCGCAGGACAACGAGGTGCGCGCGCGCAAGGTCATGAAGGTGGCGCAGCTGCTGCTGCGCGCGCCGACCCTCGCCGGCATGGTCGACAGCCTGCGCCGCATGCTGCGCGAGGAGTTCGCCATCGACGCGATTTTTCTCGGCGTGCTCGCCAGCAAGCTGCGCCGCACCGACATCGACGGCCTGACGCGCATCGATGCCAAGGGCAGCGTTGCGCGCGCCTTCGACAACAGCTTCCGGACGCGGCTCATCGAGACCGGCCCGCTCGACGCCGAGCGCGCGCGGCTGATCTTCCCGCGCGCCGCCAGCCTTCCGGCCTCGGCCGCGGTGGTGCCCATCGACAAGCGCGAGACGCTCGGCCTGCTGGTGCTGGGCGCCGACGATGCGGAGCGGTTCCAGGCCGACCAGGGCAAGCTCTTCCTGGAGATGCTCGCCGAGCTTCTCGCCAGCAGCCTGCGCGCGCGCCTGGGCTGACCGTGGAGCTCGCGGCCGCGGTCGACGGCTACCTGCACGCGCTGCAGCACCTCCGCCGCAGTTCGCCGCACAGTGTCGCGGCGGCACGGCGCGATCTCGATGCCTTCCGCCGCTTCGCCGCCGACCATGGCGCCACCGCCACCGAGGCGGTCGATGTGCATCTGCTGCGGCGCTACGTGGCCACCGGCATGCGCGCCGGCTACAAGGCCTCCAGCATGGCGCGCTTCCTGTCCAGCATCCGCGGCTTCTACGCCTGGCTCATGGACGAGGGCGTCGCTGACGCCAATCCGGCGCAGGGGCTGCGCGCGCCGCGCGGCGAGAGGCGCCTGCCGCGCACGCTGACGCGCGAGCAGGCCGGGACGCTGGCCGAGGTCGCGCCGGAGGACGACGGTCCGCTGGCCTGCCGCGACCGCGCCCTGGTGGAGCTGTTCTATTCCAGCGGCCTGCGCCTGTCCGAGCTGGCGGCGCTGGATCTCGACGATCTCCGGGCACGCGACGAGCTGCGCGTGCTCGGCAAGGGGGCCAAGACGCGCGTCGTGCCGGTGGGGCGGGAGGCACAGCGCGCGCTGGCGGCGTGGGTGCGGCTGCGCGGTCGACTGGCGCGGACGGACTGTCCGGCGCTGTTCGTGTCGTCGCGCGGTACGCGTCTTTCGCGCCGCGCCATCCAGCAGCGCATGGCGCTGCGCGCCCGGCAGGCGGGGCTGGGCGTCCCGGTGCATCCGCACCGGCTGCGCCATGCCTTCGCCACGCACATGCTGGAGGGGTCAGGCGACCTGCGCGCGGTGCAGGAGCTGCTCGGCCATGCCAGCCTGTCGAGCACGCAGATCTACACCCAGCTCGATTTCGACCATCTGGCGCGCGTCTATCGCGGGGCGCATCCACGCGCCCGGCGCCGGCCGGGCGGACCCGAAGACGGCGCTTGATTCCGCGCGCGGCGCCCCAAGATTGACGGGTCGGACCCGAATCAAGGCGCAGCGCATGCAGCAATTCGACGGCACCACCATCCTCTGTGTCCGCCGCGACGACGAGGTCGCCATCGGCGGCGACGGTCAGGTGAGCATGGGCAATACCACCGTCAAGGGCAATGCGCGCAAGGTGCGCCGGCTCTACAACGGCGAGGTGCTGGCCGGCTTCGCCGGTGGCACGGCCGATGCGTTCACCCTCTTCGAGCGCTTCGAGGGCAAGCTCGAGCAGCACGGCGGCAATCTCCTGCGCTCGGCAGTGGAGCTTGCCAAGGACTGGCGCACCGACCGCATGCTGCGCCGGCTGGAAGCCATGCTGCTGGTGGCCGACGCCAAGGCCTCACTGATGATCACCGGCAACGGCGATGTCATGGATCCCGAGGGCGGCGTCATGGCGATCGGCTCCGGCGGGCCCTTCGCGCAGGCCGCGGCGCGCGCGCTCTACGACAACACCGAGATGGCGGCCAGCGAGATCGTCGACAAGGCCATGCACATCGCCGCCGACATCTGCATCTATACCAATCACTCCATCACCGTCGAACGGCTCCCCGCCGAGCTGACGGCCTGATCGACCCGGGAGCCCGCATGGAGATCGAGGACAAGACGGCCAGTTCCATGATGACGCCGCGCGAGATCGTGGCCGAGCTGGACCGCCACATCGTCGGCCAGGCCGACGCCAAGCGCGCGGTGGCCATCGCGCTGCGCAACCGCTGGCGGCGCCAGCAGCTCGACGAGGAGATCCGCGCCGAGATCACGCCGAAGAACATCCTCATGATCGGCCCCACCGGTGTCGGCAAGACCGAGATCGCGCGTCGGCTCGCGAAGCTGGCGAAGGCACCCTTCATCAAGGTGGAGGCCACCAAGTTCACCGAAGTGGGTTATGTCGGCAAGGATGTCGAGTCGATCATCCGCGATCTTGTCGATGCGTCGGTGAAGCGCGCGCGCGAGGCCGCCATGGAGGCGGTGCGCGCGCAGGCCGAGAATGCCGCCGAGGAGCGGATCCTCGACGCGCTGGTGCCGCCGGCCAGGCAGTACGGCGAGTCCGGCAGCACGCAGTCGGCGAGCGAGGGTAATGCCGCGCGCCAGGTCTTCCGCAAGCAGCTGCGCGAAGGCAAGCTCAACGACAAGGAGGTCGAGCTCAGCCTGCAGGGCAGCAATCCGCGCATGGAGATCATGGGCCCGCCCGGCATGGAGGAGATGACGCAGCAGCTCCAGTCCATGTTCCAGAACATGCAGGCCAAGAACCAGCAGTCGCGCAAGGTCACCATCGGCCGCGCCTGGAAGCAGCTGGTCGACGAGGAGGCTGCGCGTCTGGTCGACGAGGAGGCCATCAAGACCGAGGCCCTGAAGAACGCCGAGGAGAACGGCATCGTATTCCTCGACGAGATCGACAAGGTCTGCAAGCGCGGCGAGTACGCTGGTGGCGGCGACGTCTCGCGCGAGGGCGTGCAGCGCGACCTGCTGCCGCTGGTCGAGGGCTCCACCGTCTCCACCAAGTACGGTTCGGTGCGCACCGACCACATCCTGTTCATCGCCAGCGGCGCCTTCCACGTCGCCAAGCCCTCGGATCTCATTCCGGAGCTGCAGGGGCGCCTCCCCATCCGCGTCGAGCTGGAGGCGCTCAAGGTGGAGGACTTCAAGCGTATCCTCTCCGAGCCACGGCATGCGCTCACCGAGCAGTACCGCGCGCTGCTGGGCACCGAGGGGGTCGAGGTGATCTTCACCGAGGACGGCATCCAGCGCCTGGCCGAGACCGCCTGGCGCGTCAACGAATCCACCGAGAACATCGGCGCGCGCCGACTGCACACCGTGCTCGAGCGCCTCATGGAGCAGGTGGCGTTCGATGCCCCGGATCACCAGCAGGGACGGCTCGAGATCGATGCCGCCTATGTCGACGGACGGCTCGCCGATGTCGCCGCCGACGAGGATCTCTCCCGCTACGTTCTGTAGAGACGTCATGCAGGCACCGCAACGCATCGTCAATCGCAAGGGATCCCGGGAGCTGCGGGTCGAGTGGCCCGATGGCCGCGAGGACCATCTCTCCTGGGAGTTCCTGCGCGTGCACAGCCCCTCCGCCGAAGTGCAGGGGCACGGCAACCCGAAGGTGATTCCCGGCAAGCGCGAGGTCGGTCTCGAGCGCATCGAGCCGGTCGGCCGCTATGCGGTCAAGCTGGTCTTCGACGACGGGCACGACACCGGGCTCTACTCGTGGGAGATCCTCGATCACTACGGGCGCGAGCGCGACACGCTCTGGCAGCAGTACATCGATGCGCTGCAGGAGATGGGCATGACGCGCGAGTCCGACGTCGTCAGCCTGAAGTCGCTGCACTATCCGGCAAAGGGGTGACGACGGTCAGGCGGTCCCGGCCTTCCTGCGCAGCAGCAGGCCGGGCAGCGCCGCGCTCGCCAGGATGACCAGCATGAGCACGTCGAACAGGCCCTGCGAGATGACGCCCGACTGCAGGCCGAACTCGGCGCCGATGATGCCGAAGGTCATGCGGTAGTTGAACAGCACGCCGATGCGGTGACCGTTCTGGCCCGTCACCCATCGCGCCGCCGCGCGGGTGGCGATGTACTTGAGGCCCACCGCCAGCGTCAGCAGGATGGCGGCATGGCCGAGGTGGGTGGCGTCGATGGTGCTGAGTTGCACCTGCGTGCCGGCGTGGATGAAGAACAGCGGCGCGAAGAAGCCGAACACCAGCCCCTCCAGCTTGTGCTTGACCGCGGTGGTCTCGTAGACCACGCCGGACATCGCGATGCCGATGGTGAACGCGATGATCGCCGGATGCATGCCGCGCACGCTTTCGCCCATGAAGCCGATGGCGACCAGCACCACCAGCAGGAAGCGCAGCTCGGCTTCGGCGACGGCGCCGTGGTAGCGCCGGAACAGACGGCTGCCGATGCGCGGCAGGCTCACCGCCGACAGCACCACGGCAAGTCCCAGTGCCGCCGTGCCCCAGCCGACGTCCCCGAGCAGCAGCGCCAGCGAGACCATGCTCAGCACATCGACCACCGATGCCGCCGCGAGCATGATCTGGCTCTGCGGGTCGGCGAGGTCGGCGTGTTCCTTGAGCGCGTGATACACCAGCGCCAGCGAGGTCGTGGACAGCGCGACGGCCACCAGCAGCGAACCGCTGACCCCCAGGCCCAGCCCCAGTATCGCGAACACGAACACGCCCGCCATCGGCGCCAGGAAGGAGGCGCCGCCGATGGTCAGGCAGGCGCTCCAGGTCCGCCGCAGCTTGTCGAGCTCCAGCTCGAAGCCGGCCACGAACATCAGCGCCAGCATGCCGAGGTGGGACAGGAACTCCAGCCAGCCCACCTCCGAGATGTCCGGCAGCAGCATCACCAGCACGACGCCCGCCAGTACCTCGACGATGGCACTGGGAATGCGCAGCTCCAGCGCGAGGCCCGTTGCCAGCAACAGGCAGATCGCGATCGCGATCGAGGGGTCCAGCGTCATGCGCAGCAACTCCGGCGCCGAATGGCGCGCCGGCGCACGACGCACCACACGACGGCACGCACGATGCAGCGCGAGCCGTCGTAAGAAATGGAAAAGGGGATTCCGCCATTCTAGTGAAATCCGGGCCGGCGAATCACGGAGCTGCATTGACCTCGGCGTGCTCGCGCGGTGCAGAATGTTCCCGGCTCGGCCGGGGTGAGCGAATGATCGCGTCGCGCTTTTCCCCGCTACGCTTGTCCGGCAATGGCTGATCGAGCGCGAAGGAGTGGACGGTGATGCGTCAAGGGAATTGTCGTTGCGGCCTTCGGTCGCATGACCGCGGTGAAGGCGCGCTGCTTGTCCGGCCCGGACCGCTCGACGCTGCCAGTCGAGCAGGCCGATGGCTGATGGCCGGTTGACCGCGTGGCCAGGAACATGGAGATCAAGGCGCGTTCCCGGGACCTCGCCGCGCAGCGGCGCATCGTCTCGGGGCTGGCCGATGCGCCGCCCGAGTGCCTCCTGCAACGGGACACCTTCTTTCATGTGCCCCACGGACGCTTGAAGCTGCGCGAGCTGGGCGACGGCACGGCCGAGCTGATCCAGTACGAGCGCGCCGACACGGTCGGTCCGAAGTGCTCCACGTACACGCGCATCGCGATCGCCGATCCGGACGCGCTGAGGAAGGCGCTGGCCGTCACGCTCGGCGTGCGGGTAACGGTGAGGAAACGGCGAACCGTCTTCATCGTCGATCAGACGCGCGTGCATCTGGACGAGGTGGAGGCGCTCGGCGATTTCGTCGAGCTCGAAGTCGTCCTGCGCACGTCGCAGAGCGAAGCCGAGGGCACCGTGATCGCGGAACAACTGATGGCGTCACTGGGCATCGCGCAGACGGATCTGGTCAGCGGAGCCTATGCGGACCTGCTCGAGAATGCGGAATTCGGCGACGATGCGACACTTGCCCGGAGCCGGTGACGGATGCCGAGCGTGATGGGGCCGCGTGACGCCCGTGTACCGGGGCCGGCACTGCCCGGCATGCCGTGCGTCATCGCCACGCGTTCGTGATGGCCGTTCGTTCCGATCGCACGAAGGGGAACCGTTGACCGCATACCGCATTCGCCCCGAGCAGGCGCACGACGCCGACGCCATCACCGCGGTGATCGAGACGGCCTTCCGCACTGCGCCGCACAGCGACGGCACCGAACAGCACATCGTGATCGCACTGCGCCGTGCCGGTGCGCTCAGCGTGTCACTGGTCGCCGAGGTGGATGGCGACGTGGTCGGCCATGTCGCGTTCTCGCCGGTGACCGTGTCGGACGGTTCCGCGCACTGGTACGGGCTCGGTCCGGTGTCCGTGCTGCCGGCGCACCGGAACGCGGGCATCGGCGCGGCGCTGGTCGAAGCGGGGCTGGCGGCCCTCCGCGACCGCGGCGCGGCCGGATGCGTGGTGCTCGGCGAGCCCGGCTACTACGGCCGTTTCGGCTTCGAGTGCCGGCCGGATTGTGTGCTGGAGGGCGTGCCGCCCGAGTACTTCCAGTGCCTGGCACTGGAGGGCCGGCACGCGGCCGGCACCGTTACCTATCACGCCGCGTTCAGCGTCGGCGGCCCCGGCTAGCGCGACGAGGCGGTCGCAAAGGCGGGCGCTGCCAGGCGGTGAGCGTGATCGCGCAGATCGGCCGGCCAGTCCGCCGTCAGGGTCGCGAAGTCCGCCTCGTTGCCGCGATACAGCGCGCGCGCCGCCGCTTCGTAGCCGGGCCGGTCGCCGAGCGCGGCCTGCATGAAGCGGTCTGCCGCCGCTCGTGCCTGCTCGGCACTCTCTCGCCCGCGGTTGGCCTTGCGGGCCTCGTCGACCAGGCGCCGCAGCGTCGCGGAGGCGCTGCCCGGCTGTTGCTCCAGCCACTCCCAGTGGCGGGGCAGCAGGGTGACTTCCTTGGCGACCACCCCCAGCCGTGGGCGGCCGGCGCGCCGTGGGGCGGTCTGTGCCGGAGCCGGATCGGTAACCGGCTGCAGGCGGGCCGCGATCTCGGCCTCGGAGCCGCGGCGGTCGAAGTCGACGCTTTGGCCGGTTCGGTCATCGAAGGTGAGCACGGGCGCGTCCGGCTGTTCGCGCAGGATGCGATGCACGGCGAGCGCAACCTCGGCGGGCGCGCCGCTCGCCAGTGCGGATTCGCCGCGGAATGCGGTCCAGGCGGTGTCAGAGGTTATCGAGGGCATGCCGCATATTAAACCCGGATAAAACAGAAGCGCAATATCATCCGGGTAAATTGCTGCTGGCGCGGCCATCCGCCCGACGGGCGCGGCTTGCGCCGTCGGCGGTGTGGTCGCGGTGCGCTCAGAGCGTTTTCAGATACTCGATGATGGCGCGGCGCTCCGGTTCGGTGAGCACGTCCGTGAAGCTGTGCCCGCCGTTGCCGTTGCCCAGGATGCGGGTGTCGTAGACCAGGCGCTTGTCGAAGGCGCCCACCGCCAGCAGGTCCGACAGCGGCACGAGACCGGAGAGCCCGATGGCGTTGTTGAGCAGGTTCTCGGTGAGCTGGACCAGCGAGGCGCCTTCCCGGAACAGCGGATTGCAGTTGTAGAGATAGTTGCCCGGGATGTCGGCGCAGCCCAGCTCGTCGTGCTCCCAGCCCAGGCGCTGCCGGTCGTAGGCGGTCTCCATGCGCAGGTCGAAGCCCTTGACCGGGCCCTCGTCGCGCAGGCGGCGCTGCCAGATGGCGGGGCGCTGCTCCGAATCCAGCACCTGCTCGATGGTTGGCACCGAGCCGTTGTGGAAGTAGGGCGCGGTGGCCCAGACCCCATAGAGCGGCGGGGCCTGATAGCCGATGACATCCTTCTCCCAGCCGCACGCGCCCGACGGACGCTGTGCGAGTGGGTACATGTCGTCGGCCAGCTCGAGGGCGGCGGGCTTATCCTCGGGCGGGATGTAGTTCTCGCTGCCCTCCGGGAAGGCCCAGAAGGTGGTGTCCCAGCGTTCGCGCAGCGTGGGCGTCAGCATGTCCGATCGCGCGCGGTCGGTGCCGATGACCTCGAGCGGCGAGATATGCCCGGCGACACCTTCCAGCGCCGGATCCTCCAGATAGCGGTCGTCGTGCACGTAGCGGGGCGAGTAGGCACCGTGGCAGGAGGCACACGAGCCGTTCCCGCCCAGCGGCTCGGGATGCTCCGCGTTGCCGTCGCGCGACCAGAGGTCGAGACCGTGGAACAGCACGGCGCCCTGCTCGGCGAGGGCCGTGTCGATTCCGCCCGGGTAGGCGGGCGACTCCAGCGACAGGAAGAAGGCCGAAAGTGCCTGGTCGTACTCGGCGATGCGGTCGCGGTAGTACTTGCCGTCGGCGCTGATGAGCTCGTTGAACTCCCCCGGGCCCGCGGCCATGATGATCCGCGTGCTGTCGTTCGATACACCGGCATCGAAGAACTTGCGCGGGCGCGACCCCATGTTCCACCAGGGCGGCGTGTCCTGGGTGTGCGACAGTGGATGCGCGATGTCGGCGACGCCGCTCTGGCCGACGACTGTCTTCAGCGGGTTGGGGTTCAGCCCCAGCGAGTCGAGGTCGAGGACCGTGATCAGTATCTCGAAGGCGCCCACGGCATTGTTCTGTCCGCGCTGCTTGATGCCGATGTTGAACAGGCTGTTGACGTCGAGCACATTGGGCAGCTGCCCGGACAGCGGCGTGCCGGCCCACAGAGAGCGGTCCTGTGCATCCTGCAGCACGTCGTAGTTGCTGTTGCCGACGCCCAGATTGCTCAGGCCCAGGGCGCTGCCGCCGTCCGCGGCCAGGCCGCCGCCGTGGCACTGGAAGCACGCCGCGGTGCCGATCTGCCCGGTCCAGTTCCCGCTGTCGTCGCGGAGCTGGCGCAGCCCCAGCGGAAGCTGACCGCTGCCGCCGTCGCTGGCGTTGGGGTCCTCGCCGGGCAGCGGGTAGGGATTGTCGAAGGGCGCCCGGTTGAGCCCGTAGCGCAGCCGATACAGCGCCTCGAAGTTCGCGGGACGCTCATCGAGGCCCCACACCTCCCAGGTGTTGTTGAATTCCTGGGCCGACATCGCCGCCACCGGCAGCTCGTTCTTGAGGAAGTCGAGACCCTTGTCGCGCAGCGCGCGGTACTCGCCGCAGGTCTCGGGGGCCTGCTTGTCCTCCGGAAGGCCGGCCCGGCAGTTCTCCCACTCGGCGTTGTAGAACACCGCGCGGTCGGGGTTCGCGCCCGGAACGATGCGCGTGCGCGGATCGGTGGGCAGCGGTGCGTCGTCGGGCTGGTCGGCGCAGAAGGTCGCCCAGACGTGGCGGGCGTGCTTGCTGCCGAGCAGCGGCAGCGCCTCGCCGGGCTCGTCATCGCCTCCGCCGGCGATGCGCTCCGGACATCCGTCCGGGTTCTCGAAGCAGCCCAGCAGCGTCTCGACGTTGCGATAGGCGGCGCCGTCCTCGGCCCAGTGCGCGCCGCCGCTGTGCGGGGTCTCCTGACCAGAGGCCATGAGCAGGATGCGCGACGTCGGGTTGTTGCCACCCAGGCGTTCCCAGCTTGCCTGCAGGTCGGCGAGGCTCGGGCCATCCATGAACATCAGGTCCCGGCCGTCCTCGACATCGGCGACGTTGCCCGGGGCGTGGCAGCTGGCACAGATCGCGATGGCGGTCTGCACGCGCTGCTCGAAGAAGGCCTCCATGGTGCGCGGCTGCGGCCCCCCGCCGCCGTTGCCCCCATCCCCGTCGCCGCCCGGCGTCGAGCCGCTGTAGTTCCCGCTGCACGCGGCGAGCGTCCATCCGGCGACCATCAACAGGCCGCTTCGTCTGCTTGTCATGGCTGTGCTCCTCTCGACCAGCCTTGTAATACGCAGAAGTATTCAACTTCTGTCGGATTGTGTCCAGGCGCGCTCAGGCCGCCTGCGCGACGGCGTTGCCGGCCAGCGAGAGATCGTGGCGCACGGTCAGCCAGGGCAGTCCCAGCGCCCGCAGCCATTCGGCGGCGTCGGGTCCGTGCAGCATGGCGATGGTGCTGGCGCTGCCCGCGATCAGGCAGCGCGGCGCCAGCGCGCTGGCGCTGGCGAAGGTGTCCGCCACCGGCCAGCCGGTGCGTGCGTCGAGCAGGTGGGAGTAGCGCCGGCCGTCGACGATGAAGGCGCGGTGATAGTCGCCGCTGGTGGCGATGGCGCCGGTGCGCAGATCGACCCGCGCGATGGCGGTATCGGGCTGCTGCGGATGGCTGACGCCGACCCGCCAGGCGCTGCCGTCCGGGTGCGGCCCCACCACCCGCACATCGCCGCCGAGGTCGACCATGCCGTGGGCGATGCCGTGCGCCTCGAGCACGGCCACCGCCCGATCCACCGCGTACTCCTTGCCGAAGCCGCCGAAATCGAGCTGCATGCCGGCGCGCGAAAGATGGATGTGCGGCGACGCCCACTCGACCCGCTGCCAGCCGATCAGCGGCAGCAGCGCGTCGACCTCGCTCTGTGCCGGCACGCGCTGCCTGCGGAAGTCCCACGCCCGCCGCAGCACGCCCGAGGTGATGTCGAAGCGGCCGTCGCTCTGCTCGAACACGGTGGCCGAGTAGTCGAGCAGCGCCGCGGTCTCGTCGTCGACCGCGATCGCATTCCCGCTTCCGGCGGCGGCGTTGATGCGCGAGACGATGCTGTCCTCGCGGTAGCGCGAGTACTTGGTCTCGATGCGGCGGACTTCCGCCTCCGCCGCATCGAGCGCTCCCTGCGCGGCGGTCGCTTCGTCGGCGTAGCAGCGCAGCTCGCAGGGGCTGGCCATCGCCGTGAAGCGCTGCCGGAACAGCTCCATCAGAAGCTGTAGGCCAGTCTCGCGGTGAACACGGTGTAGTCGACCAGCCCGGGCGATTCGACATCGACCGAGCCGGTGGCGTAGCTGCCGTCGGCTTCGTAGTACTCGACACCGAAACCGGCCGCGAGCTGGTTCCACGACTTGGTCACGTCCAGGCGCGCGCTGATGGCGCCGTAGGGCGAAAGCCGGTAGTCGGAGGAACCGAAGCCGTCCTCGCGGACCTGGTCGAAGAAGGGCGCGTAGAAGAAGGCCTGGCTCTGGCTGTACCAGCGCAGACCCGGAGAGATGCGCCACGTCTGCGCCAGGCTCTGGTGCCAGGTCAGTTCCAGGGTGTGGGAGTGGATCTCCCAGTCGTCCTGGTAGTAGCGGTAGTCGACGTGCGCCGCACCATTGAAGCGTTCGACGAAATGGCGGAGCTTGCCGATCAGGTGGAAGCCGCGCCGTCCGTCCGGGCGTGCGTCGAACGGCAGCGAGCCGCCGCGCACGAAGAAGCGCTTGTACGGATCGCTCAGATAGCCCGAGTGCCGCAGGAAGCCGGCGGCCGCCTGTACCAGCGTGTTGCGGTTGAGGACGTAGCTGGCGCTGGCGGTGCCGCGCAGCGTCGATTTGCTGTCGGCGGCGGGGTCCGTGTCGTAGGTGCCCTGAGTCGGGTCCAGCTCGTCGTCGGAATAGCTCAGGCTGCCGGTCACGGTCATCGGCAGTCCCGCCAGCTCGTAGCTGAGCTCGGCGGTGCCGTAGCGCGCCTGGTAGTCGTCCTCGTCCGAGACGCCCGCCGACATGTTGAGCGCGAGCTGGGCGTTCAGCGGAGTGCTGCCGGACAGCTGCAGGTCGAAGCGCTCCTCGTTGATCGTCGGCCTGCTCATCACCTGCTCGGGCCGACCATCGGTATCCGGCTGCACGTACCACGGTGAAGCGCCGCTCAGCGTCTCGTAGAGGAAGTCGACACCGACGCTGCGCTCGCCGATGGGCTTGACCGCCCGCAGGCTGTGCGTCTGGATCTCGTAGCGCTCGACGCTGCTGCCGCTCGACGTCTTGCCGCCGCCTATGTCGCCTTCCTTGTAGAAGCTGTAGAGGTAGTCGGTCTGCCAGTCGTCGCCGGTCTGGGCCGCGGCGGGCGCGGCCCCGAGTCCGGGCAGCGCGAGCGCGGCGGTGGTCAGCGCGCCGAGTGACGGTTTGCGGAAATGCGCGCTCATCGCGGCGCGCTCCCGACGGGCGCAGGCGTCGTCGTGATCATCTGGTGTGTCCCCCCTGGTTGTCGCGGTCTGCTTCCGCTGTTGCGGATATCGTGTGGTGAAGCGGTGGCGCGTCAGTTGCAGCCGCAGCCGCCGCCGCTCACCGAGGCACCGCCGGTGGCGGCTTCCTTGCTGAAGGCGATGTGGCTGCGATAGGCCGCCATCTGCGGATCGATCTGCAGCGCCATCTCCGAGCGTGCGAGGTTGTCCATCTGCCAGGGCTGGACTTCCTCCATGGTCAGGGCGCAGCCGCTGAGCGCTCCGACGGTGGCAAGGCCGGCGACGAGCCGGATGACGGTCTTCATGGCTGGTTCTCCTCCAAGAGTTTTTCTATCTCGTTCGCGAGCTTGGGCAGGTCGCCCTCGCGGTAGCCGGTGTGCCGGTAGCGCACGACGCCGTCGCCGTCGATCAGGTAGCCGCTGGGCATGCCGGGCAGGGCGTAGCGCTCGGCCCACTGGCCTTCGGGGTCGAAGACCACGGGAAAGTCGACCGGCACCTGTTCGAGCATGCGCTCTGCGCTCCGGCGCTTGCGGTCGACATTGACGCCGACCACCGAGAAGCCGCGGGCACCGAGCGAGGCGTGCAGCTCGTCCAGCCGCGGCATGGCCGCGCGACAGGGCGCGCACCAGGATGCCCAGAAGTCGACGTAGACGATGTCGCCGCTCAGTTCCGACAGCTCAAAGCTGCTGCCGTCGGCGCGCGGCCCCGTGATCGGCGGGGCGGGCTCGCCGACCTCGACGGCCGCGGCCGTCAACGGCCAGCCCTGGACCGCCGCGGCGGCGAGCAGGAAGGCGGCGGCTCGGCCTGGGAGCCTCATGACGCCGGCTCGTAGAGACGCAGATACGCTGCCATCGCGCGTACGGCTTCCTGGCGGTACGCCTCGGTGATCGTGCCGTGCAGATGGAAGGACACCCGGAAGCAGGTGGTGCCGATGTCGACCGCCAGTACCGGCACGTCCGGTTCGGCGGGCAGATTGAAGCCCCGCGCCTCGAGCAGGCTCCGGGTCAGCGACCCGAGATGCCGGATGGTCAGGCTCTGCGCCAGATGCCCCTCGTCGCTGACCGGCCCGCCGAGGATCAGCATGCGGCCTATGGGGTGCGTGTTGTGGAACTCGCTGGCGAGATTGACGATGTGCACCAGTGCCTCTTCCCAGTCCAGCTTGCGCGTCTGCGGTGCCTGTGCCTCCAGCAGCGCCTCCAGCTCGCCGAGCTCGCGCTGCATGAGCTCGTTGAGGATGGCGTACGGGGTCGGGAAGTACTGGTAGATGGTGGCGCGGATGAAGCCCAGCCGCTCCGCCAGCGCCGGAATCGAGAAGGCGCTCAGCCCGCTTTCCAGCAGCAGTTCGCGCGCACCGTCGAGGATGCGCTCGAAGCGGCGGCGGGAGCGTGCCTGCTGGGGTTGCCGGGCCAGCAGGCGCGGATCGACGTTGCCTTCCATCACGGCATGGTAGCGCAGGGTCGCGAAAAGCGACAAGTGTCAAGAACGGGCCGCGTTGCGGGCCGGCCAGGACGCCATCATGCCCCGTGCCGGACGCCGGCGCGAGGGCGCGCTGCCCTCGGATACACTGGGACCATGAGCGAACGCGAGCCCGGCGGCACCACCCACTTCGGGTACCAGGAAGTCCCCACCGGCGAGAAGGCACGGCGCGTCGGCGCGGTGTTCACGTCGGTGGCGCGCAACTACGACGTCATGAACGACCTCATGTCGATGGGCGTCCATCGCGTGTGGAAGCGCTTCGCCATCGACCTCGCCGACGTCCGTCCGGGCGAGACCGTGCTCGATCTGGCCGGCGGCACCGGCGACCTGGCGCGCGCCTTCGCGGCGCGGGTCGGCGACGACGGCCGGGTGCTGCTGGGCGACATCAATGCCGCCATGCTGGTGGAAGGGCGGCGCCGGCTCGAGGATGACGGCGTGGTGTCGGGCATCGACTACCTGCAGGCCAATGCCGAGTGCCTGCCGCTGGCGCCGGGCAGCGTCGACTGCATCACCATGGCCTTCGGACTGCGGAACGTCACCGACAAGGACGCCGCGCTCGCGTCCATGTACCGCTGCCTCAAGCCGGGCGGTCGGCTGCTCGTGCTGGAGTTCTCGAAGCCCGTGAACCCGGCGTTCTCGCGCGCCTACGACACCTATTCGTTCAGCGTGCTGCCGTTGCTGGGCCGCTTCGTCGCTCGCGACGAGGCCGCCTATCGCTATCTCGCCGAGTCGATCCGGCGGCACCCCGACCAGGACACGCTCAAGGGCATGATGGAAGGCGCCGGCTTCGCGCGGGTGCAGGTCTACAATCTCACCGGCGGCGTGGTGGCGCTGCATCGCGGCTACCGGCTGTGAGCACGCCGGCGCCGCTGTGCGCGGCCGTGGAGGTCGCGCTCAATCGCTACCTGTCGCTCGACGCGGGTGCCCTGGACGGACTGCGCGAGCTGCAGGACCGCTCGCTGGCCTTCGCCTTCGAGCCGCCGGGCTGGTGGCTGGTGTTCGACTTCATCGGCACCCGCGTGCGCGTCGCGCCGACGCCCGAAACCCCGCCCGATGCCGTGGTCAGCGGGGCGCCTTCGGTCTTCGCCCGCCTCTTCCGGGAACAGCTCTCCCGCGGCAGCGCGCTGCCCCGCGGGCTGCGGGTCGAGGGCGATCCGGAGCTGCTGCAGCGCTTCCAGGCCATCCTCATGGCGGTGGGTTTCGATCTCGCCGAAGTGCTCGAGCCGTGGCTCGGTGACATCGCCGCGCAGCGCGTGGCCAGTGCCGCGGTCGACCTGTTCGCCTGGGCGCGCCAGACCTTCGACAGCGTCAGCCGGCAGACGGCGGACTATCTGCAGTACGAGTCGGGCGATCTGGCCGACCGGCAGTCCGTCGACGACTTCATCGACGAAGTGGATCGCCTGCGCGACCGCGCGGCGCGCGCGCACGCGCGCGTCGACCGACTGGAGCGGCGGCGTAGCGAGCGGAGCGGCGCATGAGCATCGCGCGGCTGGGGCGCATCCTGCGCATCGCGCGTCGCTACCGGCTGCGCGAGCTGCTGCGCGGCGATCTGGTCGACGACGCCGCCGGCAAGGGCGAGCGCCTGCGTCTGGCCCTCGAGGAACTGGGGCCGGTCTTCGTGAAGTTCGGGCAGGCGCTGTCGACGCGCCCGGATCTGCTGCCGCCCGCGATCGCCACCGAGCTGGCGCGCCTGCAGGACCGCGTGCCGCCGATCGACGGCGCGGTCGCTCGGGATGCCATCGAGCGCGCGCTGGGCCGGTCCATCGATGCGGTCTACGCCGAGTTCGAGGACGCGCCCATCGCGTCCGCCTCCATCGCCCAGGTCCACGGCGCCCGCCTGCGCGAGGCGGACGGCTCCGCGGGCATGGCGGTGGTGGTGAAGGTGCTGCGGCCCGGCATGCGCGAGGCCATCGCGCGCGATGTCGGACTGATGTATCTCATCGCGCGCTGGGTCCAGCGTCTGCACCCGGAAGGCGAGCGGCTGCGTCCGGTGGCGGTGGTGGCGGAGTTCGAGCGCGTCCTCTTCGACGAGCTCGATCTCATGCGCGAGGGTGCCAACTGCGCGCAGCTGCGCCGCAACTGGCTGGGGTCCGAGTTGATCTACCACCCGATGGTGGTGTGGGAGGCCACGCGGCCCGAAGTGCTCACCCAGGAGCGCGTGTTCGGGACCTCGATCCGCGACCTCGACGCGCTGCGCGCCGCCGGCGTGGACTTCAAGGTGCTCTCCGAGCGCGGCGTGGAGATCTTCTTCAAGCAGGTCTTCCGCGACAACTTCTTCCACGCCGACATGCACCCCGGCAACATCATCGTCGACAGCACCGACCCGGCCGCGCCGGGCTATCTGGCGGTCGACTTCGGCATCGTCGGCAGCCTGACGCCGGACGATCAGCGCTATCTCGCCGAGAATTTCCTGGCCTTCTTCAACCAGGACTACCGGCGCGTCGCCGAGCTGCACGTGAACAGCGGCTGGATCCCGGCCGACACGCGCGTGGAGGACTTCGAGTCCGCCATCCGCACGGTGTGCGAGCCGATCTTCGGCAAGCCCATCAAGGACATCTCCTTCGGCTTCTTCCTGCTGCGCCTGTTCCAGATCGCGCGCCGCTTCCAGTACGAGGTGCAGCCACAGCTCGTGCTGTTGCAGAAGACCCTGCTGCAGGTCGAGGGCCTGGGCCGCCAGCTCGATCCCGACCTCGACCTCTGGAAGACGGCGAAGCCGATCATGGAGGACTGGATGCGCGATCGTCTCTCGCCGGCCCGGCTCTCCGGGGCGCTGCGCCGTCAGGCGCCGCTGGTGATCGAGGCCCTGCCGCGGCTGGCCGAGCGCATGCTGGTCGAGGCCGAGAAGCCGGACGCGCGCGGTACCGCTGCACGCCTGGCCCTGCTGGAGCGTCGCATGGCCGACGGGCAGCGGCGCACCCGCCTCACCGTCATCGGCGCCACCCTGGTCGGCGTGGCCGTCGCCACCGGCTGGATGCGCGCACAGGGACTCGCCGTGCCGGGCGAGGCCGCGACCGTGGCGCTCAGCGCGCTTGCCGGCCTGTGGTGCTGGTGGCGCGCACGCTGAGCCGGCGCGGTTCGTCCAGCAGCGCCGACGGCGGCACCAGCTCGAAGCCGAGCGCGCGCAGGCGCGGCAGCTCGGCCTCCAGCAGGGCCAGCGATTCCGGATAGGGGTGGACGATGGCCACCGCGTTGCCGGTGCGGCGCGCGTGTGCCAGCCACCGCTGCCAGCCCGCGCGCACGGCGCTGCGCCCGCGCTGGGCGTCGATGAAGACATGACGCTCGGCCGCGGCGATGCCGTGATCGAGGGCGCTGCGATACGCGCGCGTGGCCGCGGTGGTGCGGCTGTCGACGAAGAAGTACGGACGCGGCTGTGCGGCCAGCGCCCGCATGAAGGTGTCGATGGAGGCGGCGTCGGCGGTGTAGCGGCTGCCCTGGTGGTTGTTCACGCCGGTTGCCCGCGGCAATGCCGCGAGCGCGGCGTCCAGCCGCCTGCGCACCGTCTCCGCGGGGCTGCCCACCGGCAGTGCCCGGGCATCGGCCTGCCGCCCGTCGAAGGGCTCCATGGGCATGTGCAGCATGACCTCGTGACCCGCGGCATGCGCGCGCTCGGCCTGCTCGGCGGCATGGCGCGCCTGCGGGAGAAAGGACAGCGCCACGGCCGGCGGCAGGCGCAGCGCGCGCTCGCCGGCCTCGTGCTGCTCGCCGAGGTCGTCGACGATCAGCGCCACGCGCGGTGCCGGCCCGGCGTTCGCCGCCGGCGCCGTCGCGAGCGCCGCCAGCAGCAGCGCCAGCGGTGCGCGCAACGCCCGGGTCACGGAGATGCGCACGCCGCCGGACGCCGCGCGATCAGTTGGCGGTGAAGCGTTCGGAGACGATCAGCCCGCGCAGGACCACCACCGCCTCGTAGAGGGCGAAGTCCTCCTTCGCGATCTCGTCGAGCGACTTGGGCTTGTCGCGGTCGTCGCTGTCGTCCTCGCCGTCCTCTCCCTCGGCCTTGCGCACGGCCTTCTTCTGCCGTTCCGCATTGCCGGAATCGTCGTCGGCGTCACCCTCGTTGCCGTTGCTGAGGCGGCCCTCGAGGTCGGCCTCGCGCATCGAGATGCCCTTGGCGACCGGTTCCAGGCGGTAGGACTGCAGCTCGATGTCCGGGTTGATGCCCTCGGCCTGGATGCTGCGGCCGTCCGGGGTGTAGTAGCGCGCGGTGGTCAGCTTGACGGCACCGTCGTTGGACAGCGGCAGGATGGTCTGCACCGAGCCCTTGCCGAAGGTCTTGCTGCCCACGACCACGGCGCGCTTGTGGTCCTGGAGCGCGCCGGCCACGATCTCCGAGGCCGAGGCGGAGCCGCCGTTGACCAGCACGACGATGGGCATTCCGCCCAGCACGTCGCCGGGGCCGGCGTCGAAGTTGCGCTTCTGGTTCTCCTCGCGTCCGCGGATGGAGACCACGTTGCCGCTCTCGAGGAAGGCGTCGGTGACGTCCACCGCGGCGTTGAGCACGCCGCCGGGGTTGTTGCGCAGGTCGAGCACGATGCCGCGCATCTTGTCGCCGAGCTTCTCGCGCAGCCCCTCGATCTCGTCGGTCAGGTTCTTGCCGGTGTTGTTGGTGAAGGTGCTGACGCGCACGTAGCCGATGTCGTTGGTGAGGACGCGCGAGCGCACGCTCGATACCTTGATGATGGCGCGCTCGATGTCGACCATCACCGGCTGCGGCTCGCCCTCGCGGGCGATGGTGAGCTCGATCATCGTGCCCGGCTCGCCGCGCATGCGCCGCACGGCCTCGGTCAGCGTCATGCCCTTGACGTTGGTGTCGTCGATCTTGACCACCAGGTCGCCGGGCTGGATGCCGGCGCGTGCGGCCGGGGTGTCGTCGATGGGCGCGACCACGCGCACCAGGCCGTCCTGCATCTGCACCTCGATGCCGAGACCGCCGAACTGGCCCTGCGTGGATGCGGTGATGTCCTCGAATTCCTGCGCGTCGAGATAGGCCGAGTGCGGATCGAGGCCGCTGAGCATCCCGCGGATGGCGTTCTCGAGCAGCTCGGCATCGGTGACGTCCTCGACGTAGCCGTCCTGCACGCGGGTGAGGACCTCGACGAAGGTCTGGAGATCCTCGACCGGAAGGCCCGAGGCGACCGCCGCGTCCTCGACCTGCTCGCGCTCGGCGAAGACGCCGTGGGTGACGGCGATGGAGACGCCGAACAGCGTGCCGAACGCGATGGCCGCGAACGTGCGCAGGGTGGGATTGGACGACATGGGCAGGCGCTTGCTGACGATGGAACGACACCGCAGCCTAGCACAGCGTCGTGGGCCGACCGGGGCCTAGTCGCGTGGCTGCAGCCACGCGATGGGGTCGAGGGCATCGGCGCCGCTGCGCAGCTCCAGATAGACCCCGCTGCGCGGCTGACCGCCCGAGTCGCCGGCGGTGACCACGGTGGCGCCCGCCTCCACCCATTCGCCGACGCGGCGCAGGCTGCGCTCGGCATGCCCGTAGAGGCTGTAGTAGCCGCCGGCATGCTCCAGGATCACCACCAGGCCGTAGCGATGCATCCACCCGGCCCAGGCGACCCGGCCGTTGGCGACCGCGCGCGCCGGCGTGCCCGACTCGGCGGCGATCCAGATGCCCTTCCAAGGCAGGCCGCTGGCGCGCTCCTGCCCGAAGGCCGCCAGCACCGGCCCGCGCAGCGGCCAGGGCAGGGCGCCGCGCCGTTCGCCGAGCGGCTCGTCGCTGCCGGCATCGGCGGGGATGTCGGCGAGCGTGGCGCGGAGCTCCTCGAGCAGCGCCTCGAGCTCGCGCGCGTCCCGCCGCGCGGTTTCCAGCGCCGATGCGTCCGCCGCCATGCGCTTCTGCAGGGCGGCCATGGTGCGGTCGCGCTGCGCGCG